>CAXSEK010000455.1:0-2898 GCA_964235625.1 uncultured Acetobacteraceae bacterium | reverse complement strand
GGGTGGCCAGGCGGAGGCCTCTCTTCTCCCCCTCCCCTGGTGGGAGGGGGCTGGGGGGAGGGGTGGGACGCGATCCGCTCTAGGACGCCAGATAGGTTGCCAAGCACCTCGTTATTCCAGAAGCGCAGCGTGCAAACGCCTTGGCTCAGCAGCCAAGCATCGCGGACTTGGTCGACAGAGTTGTCGACATGGGTTTCACCGTCCGGATACTGGCGGCGCCATCTTTCACCATTCACTTGCTTGGCACGGAGCGCCCGCCATAGTGCTTTCTCGGCTGGTGTCGGTTGTTGACGCATGGTGCGTGCGTGATCGTGCAATGTTGGCATTTGTCGTGCCCCTACCCCTCCCCCCGGCCCCCGTCCACAAGGGGAGGGGGAGAAGAGATGCGCCAGGTGGTCCCGCTGGGTCCGTCTTCCAGGATGATGCGTTGTCCGGCCAGTTCTTCGCGGATTGTGTCGGCGCGGGCGAAGTCGCGGGCTTTCCGTGCCGCTAGGCGCTCAGCGATCTTTGCATCGATTGCGGTCGAATCGACTCCTTGACGGAACCACACCGCCGGATCAGCGGTCAGCAGACCGAGCATTCCAGCCCCCGCGCGCAGCCCTGACGCCGCCGCCGCGTCGCCAGCGAGTGCTGCGTCGGCCAGGCGGCGTAGTTCGGCCACGGCCAACGGCGTGTTGATGTCGTCGCACAATGCGTCGACCACGGACGCCGGCACTGCTCCCGGCTCGGCCCCATCGCCCAAGGCTCGGTAGAACCGGTCCAACTCCCGACCGCTCTCGACCAAAGCACCATAGGTGAAGTCCAGCAGCGCGCGGTAATGCGTGCGCAGCAGCAGCAGCCGGATCACCTCACCCGACGCGCGGGTCAGCGCGTCCTGGATGGTCAGGACGTTGCCGAGCGACTTGCTCATCTTCTGTCCCTCGATCCGCAACATGCCGTTATGGATCCAGACTTGGGCGAACGCGCTGCCGGGGAAGGCGCAGCAGGATTGCGCGCGCTCGTTCTCGTGGTGCGGGAACAGCAGGTCGGCACCGCCGGCGTGGATGTCAAAGCTGGGCCCGAGATAGCGCCAGGCCATGGCGCTGCACTCGATGTGCCAGCCCGGGCGGCCGCGGCCCCAGGGGCTGTCCCAGCCGGGCAAGTTGGGCGCGCTCGGCTTCCACAGCACGAAATCGCCCGGGTCGCGCTTGAATGGTGCGATGTCCACCCGTGCGCCGGCCAGCAGTTCGTCCGGGCTGCGGCCGGACAGCGTACCGTAATCGGGGTAGCTGGCGACAGCGAACAGCACGTGGCCCTCCGCCGCGTAGGCGTGCCCCGTGTCGAGCAGGCGCTCGATCACCGCGACCATCTCGGGGATGTGGGCAGTGGCGAGCGGCTCCACGTCCGGCGGCGCCACGCCCAGGGCAGCGACATCGGCATGGTAGTCGTCCAGCGTGCGGGCGGTGAGCGCGCCAATCGTCTCCCCGGTTGCGGCGGCGCGGGCGTTGATCTTGTCCTCCACGTCCGTGATGTTGCGGACATAGGTCACGCGCGGGAACAGGTGGCGCAGCAGCCGCACCAGCACGTCGTTCACTACCTCCGGCCGCGCGTTGCCGATATGGGCACGGTCGTACACCGTCGGGCCGCAGGCGTACATGCGCACGTGCGACGGGTCGAGCGGAACCAGCGTCTCGCGCCGGCGGGTCAGGCTGTTGTGCAGGGTGAGGGGGGGCATGACGGAGTCTTTGTCCCCCAAGCCCACCTGACTGACAACAGCGCGCCCGGCTGACGGCAGCACTGACGGTTGACGCTTCACCGAGTTGCAAGTAAGTCGCAATGCCTTTCACACCGGAGCCTCCATGTCCATTGCTACATCGACCCCGAGCGGGCGCCCGGCCGGCAGCCGCGTCGCCCGCTGGCTGGCCGTGTTCGGGCCGGGTATCGTCGTCATGCTCGCCGACACCGATGTCGGCAGCCTGGTGACCGCCGGCCAGAGCGGGGCGCAATGGGGCTACCGCTTGCTGCTGATCCAGGTGCTGCTGATGCCCATCCTGTATATTACGCAGGAGTTGACGGTCCGCTTGGGCATCCATACCGGCCGCGGGCATGGCGAGCTGATCTGCGAGACGTTTGGCCGTTTTTGGGGCTGGGTGTCCGCCGCCGGATTGGCGGTGGCGACGGCCGGGGCCTTGCTATCCGAATTCTCCGGCGTGGCGGCGGTGGGGGACCTGTATGGCGTCTCCCGCTATGTCAGCCTGCCGCTTGCGGCGGTGGCGCTGATCGCCGTGGTGCTGACCGGGTCGTACCGCCGGGTGGAGCGGGTGGCGATCACCATCGGCCTGTTCGAGTTCGCGTTCTTCGGCGTGGCTTGGTACGCGCATCCCTCGCTGGCGACGATGGCGTCGGAGGCGGTGTCCATCCCTATCACCAACACCGACTACCTGTATCTCTGCGCGGCCAATATCGGGGCGGTGATCATGCCCTGGATGGTGTTTTACCAGCAGTCCGCGATCGCCGACAAAGGCCTACGCGCCGAGCATATCGGCGCGGCCCGGGCAGATACCGCGTTGGGTGCGGTCATCACCCAGCTGGTGATGGCGGCGGCGCTGATCGCCTGCGCCGCCGTGATCGGCAAAGGCGGCAAGGACATCACGCTGAACACCGTGGGGGACATGGCGGCCGCTCTGACGCCGTTGCTGGGCGCGGCCACGGGCAAGCTGGTGTTCAGCCTGGGCGTGCTCGGCGCGGGCATGGTGGCCGCAATCGTGGCCTCCCTGGCCCTGGCCTGGGGCGTGGGCGAGGTCGCTGGCTACAAGCGCTCGCTAGAGCTGCCGCCGCGCCGGGCCTATTGGTTCTACGGCGTCTACACCGCCTGCATCGTATGTGGGGCTGCGTTGATCGCCGTGTCGCCGGACTTGG
>CAXSEK010000454.1:0-2899 GCA_964235625.1 uncultured Acetobacteraceae bacterium | reverse complement strand
CGCCAGCGAGCCCGGCACCCGCTCGCCCGGCACGAAGCGGAACGGGCCCGAGCCCACCATCTCCTGCACCTGCGTCGCCGAATCCGTCAGCGCCAGCCGCTCCGGCATCATCGCCGGCATATACGTCGTGTTCTTCCCCAGCGCCGCCGGCAACAGCGGGAACGGATGCTTCAGCCGGAACACGATGACCTTGTCGCCGTCCGTGGAAAGCTCGTCCGTCGCCGCCATCAGCGCCTGGCCGAACCCGTCCCTCTTCGCCCACCGCCGTATGCTCGCCACGCAATCCCGCGCCAGCACCGGCGCCCCGTCATGCCACAGCAGCCCGTCCCGCAGCGTCAGCCGCCACAGCGTGCCGTCACCCTCCACCGTATGCCCGGCCACCATCTGCGGGCTCGGCTCATACGCGCCGTTGGTGCCATACAGCGTGTCGAACACCATGAACCCGTGGTTGCGCGTCACGTACGCCGTCGTCCAATGCGGGTCCAGCACCGTCAGGTCGGATTGCGGGATGAACTTCAGCAGCCGGGACGCGCCCGGCGTCCCTTGCGCCCGCACCACGCCCGGCATGGCGAGGCTGGCGGCGCCGGCGGCGAGCAGGTGGCGGCGTTTCATGGACGATCCCCTAATCAGGATTTCTTCACGTTCCAGAACATCACGAACCCATCCAGCACGCCAGACAGCCCGCGATACGCCGTGGTGATGAAGTTCTGCCCCAGCGGGATATACGGCACGTCCTGGAACGCCCGCCCCTGGATCTCGGCGGCGATGCGCTTCTGCTCCGCATCCTCCGCCACCAGCCACTGGTCCCGCAGCGCCTCGATGTCCGGATTGTCCGGCCACCCCGGGGACGCCGCGGCCCCGTTGCCCCGCAGCATCACGTTGGTCGCCGGCGTCAGCAGGTCGAGCCCGTCCCAGAACGTGTGGAACACGCTCCACCCCCCCGCACCCGGCGCCGCCTTGCTGGTGCGCCGCTGCACCACGCTGCCCCAATCCATCGCCTGGTAATCCACCTTCATCCCCAGCCGCTGCATCAGGTCCGCCCCCACATCGGCCAGCGCCTTCAGCGTGGGGAAGTCGGTCGGCGCCAGCACCACCACCGTCTCGCCCTTGTAACCTGCCTCCACGATGGCCTTCCGCGCCGCCGTCAGGTCCCGCGGCGCCGTCAGCGCCTGCATCCCCGTGTCGCTCGCCATCGCCGTGCCCGGCGTGAAGAACCCGGCCGGCACGTGCTTCAACGCCGGGTCATCCCCCACCACGGCGGTCAGGAAGTCCATCTGGCTCACTGCCGACAGCAGCGCACGCCGGATCGCTGGGTTGTCGAACGGCGGATGCAGCTGGTTCATCCGCAGCACGGGGATCTGCCCCGTCGGGTTGGGCAGCACCACCTTCACCCCGGTCGACTTGCGCAGCAGCGGCAGCAGGTCCGGCAGCGGGTACTCCCACCAATCGACCTCCCCCGCCTGCAACGCCGCCGCCGCCGTCGCCGCGTCCGGCACCACCTGCCACTCAATACGGTCGAGGTTCGCGACCTTCGGCCCCGCCGTCCAATCCGGCACGCCGCTCGGCCGCGGCGTGTAGCCGTCGAACCGCTCGTACACCACCCGCGCACCCACCACCCGCTCATCCGCCTTGAACCGGAACGGCCCCGACCCGACCATCTCCGTCACCTGCGTGAACGGGTCCGTCAGCGCCAGCCGTTCCGGCATGATCGGGCACATGTTGGTGGCCGACTTGCCCAGCGCGTCCGCCAGCAGCGGGAACGGGTGCTTCAGCCGGAAGCGAATGGTCGCGTCGTCCGGCGCCGACAGCTCGTCCGTCGCCGCCATCAGCGCCTGGCCGAACGCATCCCGCACGCCCCAGCGCTTGATGCTGGCCACGCAATCCCGCGCCAGCACCGGCGTGCCGTCGTGGAACTTGAGGCCGGGCCGCAGCCCGATCCGCCACTCCAGCCCCTCCTGGTCCTTCACCGCCCCCGCCGCCATCTGCGGGCTGGGCCGGAACGTCCCGTCCAGCCCGTACAGCGTGTCGAACACCGCGAACCCGTGGTTGCGCGTCACGTACGCCGTCGTCCACACGGGGTCGAGCACCGTCAGGTCCGATTGCGGGATGAACCGCAGCGTGCGGGGCCCGGCGGCCCGGGCGATGTGTGGCATCGCGAGCGCGGCGGCGGTGCCCGTGAGCAGTGTCCGGCGATGCATGCAGTGCTCCTGTCAAATGACGGACCGCACAACACCATGCCACCCACCCTGGCGCCACCCCGCCCGGATGGCTAGAACGCCTCCATGCTGGCACTGGTGCAGTGGTTCGTGGACGCCCTGCCTGGCCCGCTGCGCCGATCGCTGCGGCCGGCCTATGTGCAGGTGCTGGCGCAGTTCATGCAGTTCGGCACCGTCGGCGTCGCCGGCTTCCTGGTGGACACGGCGGTCGTCTACGCCACCCGCTCCTGGGCCGGGCTCTATCTCGGCGGCACCCTCGCCTACGCCGCCGCCGTCACCACCACCTGGTGGCTGAACCGGGTCTGGACCTTCCGCGGCCTCGGCAATATCGGCCCCGCCCACCGCCAATGGCTCAAATTCGTGGTGGCCAGCATGCCCGGCCTTTGCCTCAACCTCGGAGCCTATTTCGTGCTGGTGTCCCTCGTGCCGCTCTGCGCCGCCCACCCCGAGATCGCCATCGCCGCCGGAGCGCTCGCCGGCATGTTCGCCAACTTCGCCCTCTCCCGCGCCGTGGTGTTCCGGTGATCCGCACCGCGATCCTCATCCCCTGCCATAACGAGGCCGTGGCCATCGCCCGCGTCGTCGCCGGCTTCCGCGCCGCCCTGCCGGACGCCACCGTCTTCGTCTACGACAACAACTCCACCGACGGCACCATCCAGGCCGCCCGCGACGCCGGCGCCACC
>CAXSEK010000453.1:0-2903 GCA_964235625.1 uncultured Acetobacteraceae bacterium | reverse complement strand
ACAAAACAAAAAACGCCTCCGGAACACGGCAACCCGACTGTCGCTCTTTCGCCGATCGAGCTGCATCTTCAATGATGGCGCGACCGGTTTGTGTGAAGGACCTCTCTATGCGCCGCTATCTCCTGTTGATGCCGGTTTTTCTGATGGCCGCCGACCTCCCTTCCGTGACGCTGAAGCTGGGCCCGCCGCATGACGGGTCCACGACGTATGGTCCGGCCGACATGCTGTGCGATCTGGACAAATGCCACATGTTCAAAGTGCCGGGCCTGCCACCCAACGGCACCGTGGATTTCCAGATGCCGTTCCTGAAGGGTCAGGAGCGCAAGGACCTCAGCCGCTGCTACTCGCTGTGCCGGGCCTCCGTGGTGGGCTACCCGAACGAGCCGGAGCATCGCACGCCCGACCAGCGCAACCCGTCGATCTCGATCGCTGCGGTGGAGATGCGGCTGGAGTAGCCTCCCCGTGCTCAAGGTTGGGCACAACGCCGAGGTCCCGCCGTTCCGGGTGATGGACGTCATCGCCGCCGCGAACGCCCGGCAGGCCGCCTTGCCGCCAGGCGCCCCGCACGTGATCCGGATGGAGGTGGGCCAACCCGGCACCGGCGCCCCGGCCGGCGCGGTGGAGGCGGCGAAGCAGGCGCTCGCGGGGGGTGCGGCTCTCGGTTACACCGAGGCGTTCGGCCGTGCCTCGTTGCGGGCCGGCATCGCGGCCCACGGCCAGGACTGGTACAGGTTCGCCGCCGACCCGGCCCGTATCGCCGTGACCATGGGCGCCTCGGCGGCGTTCCCGCTGGTGTTCCTCGCCGCATTCGACCCGGGCGACCGGATCGCCATGGCGGCCCCCTACTACCCGCCCTACCGCAACATCGCCGCTGCGCTCGGTCTATTGCCGGTGGTGATCGAGACGGGGGTGGAGACCCGCTACCAGCCGACGGTGGCCTTGCTCGAGACGCTGGACCCGCGTCCGGACGGGCTGATCGTCGCTTCCCCCTGCAATCCCGCGGGCACCATGCTGCACCGGGACGAGTTGGCGGCCATCGCGGGCTGGTGCCACGCGAACGGCGTGCGGCTGATCAGCGACGAGATCTATCACGGCCTGCAATACGGCCAGCCCATCGCCACGGCGGCGCAGTTCAGCCCCAGCGCCGTGGTGGTGAACAGCTTCAGCAAGTATTTTTCCATGACCGGCTGGCGCATCGGCTGGACCGTGCTGCCGGAGGAGCTGGTGCGCCCGGTGGAGTGCCTGGCGCAGAACCTGTTCATCTCCGCCCCCCACATCGCCCAGGTCGCTGCCGAAGCCGCCTTCGCCTGTCATGACGAGCTGCGCGGCAACGTCGCCCGCTACCGGCGCTCCCGCGACCTGCTAACCGCGGCGTTGCCCGGCGCGGGGTTCGACCGCCTATCGCCGGCGGAGGGCGCGTTCTACCTCTATGCCGATGTCGGCGCGCGGACCAACGACAGTGCGGCGTTCTGCGCCCGCATGCTCGCCGAGGCGGGCGTGGCAGCAGCCTCCGGGCTCGATTTCGATGCGGCGCGCGGCCGTCGGACGGTCCGGTTCAGCTATTGCGGGCCGGAGGCGGACATGGCCGAGGCGGTGGAGCGGTTGCGCCGGTTCGCCTGAACCGCCTCATACCGCATGCTTGCCGTTACGTTGACCCTCCCCACCTCCAGCAGTAAGCACGATTGTGCATTGCGGCGCGACCGGGCGCCGCTACCCGGAGCTGGGAATGAAGGACGTCCGCGACGCTTTGATGATCGGCAGCAAAACGGACGGTAGCACCGTGCGCCGGCCGCTCTCGCCGCACTTGCAGGTTTATCGCCCGCAGCTCACCTCTGTGTTGTCTATCATGAACCGGCTGAGCGGGATCGGGACGTCGGTTGGCACGTTGCTGCTGGTCTGGTGGTTGGCGGGCAGTGCCGGGTCGCCGCACGCCTACGCGGTGATGCAGAGCTTCTTGGGGTCGTGGTTCGGCGTGCTGGTGCTGATGGGGGTTACCGTCGCCATGGTGTATCATTTCGTCGGTGGCCTGCGGCATCTGGCCTGGGACGCTGGCTACGGCTTCGACCTCCCGGAAGTGTATGCCAGCGGCTGGGCCGCAGTGGCCGCAACGGGCGTGTTGACCCTGCTGATCTGGATCGTTGGTTTCGTGGTGTGGCGCTGATGTCCGATGCGAACGTAACCCGTAACGCGAACCTGTCCGGCCCGGCGGCGCCGAAGGTCGAGGTCATGCGCTCGCCCTTGGGCCGGGCGCGCGGCCTGGGGGCGGCAGGCTCCGGCCTCCATCATTGGTGGGCCGAGCGGGTGACGGCGATCGCGCTGGTGCCGCTGAATGTTTGGTTCGTCTATGCCGTGCTTCATCTGCTCGGCGCACCGCAAGCGGCTGTGCACCGCTTCATTGCTAATCCGGTCAATACCGTGTTGCTGCTGGCGACGGTGGTGATGACGTTTCACCACATGCAGTTGGGTTTGCAGGTGGTGATGGAGGACTACATTGATAGCAAGAAGTGGCAAGCGACTGCCCTGTTGCTGAACAAGGCGGTTGCCTTGGTCCTCGGACTACTCTGCATCGTTTCGATCCTGCGAATGGCCTTCACTGCCTAATCATCTTTTTCGGACATACCGAACCATGAATGCGATCTCCAAGCCTTCGATCGGCGCCTATCAGGTGGTCGACCATACCTATGACGTGGTGGTGGTCGGTGCTGGCGGTGCCGGTCTGCGTGCGACGCTCGGCATGGGCGCGGCAGGGCTCAAGACGGCCTGCATCACCAAGGTGTTCCCGACCCGGTCGCACACTGTGGCGGCGCAAGGCGGGATCGGTGCCGCGCTGGGCAACATGGGCGAGGATGACTGGCGCTGGCACATGTACGACACCGTGAAGGGGTCGGACTGGCTCGGCGACC
>CAXSEK010000452.1:0-2914 GCA_964235625.1 uncultured Acetobacteraceae bacterium | reverse complement strand
GGCAGGCCGGGCAACCGGCGGGGACGCCGCCGGCCCGGCTCCGAGCCGGCGGACGCGGAACAAGGCCGCGAACTCCGTCTGCTCGACAAGGTCGAGACGGTCCGGCCGCAGCGCCGCGAGGTCTTTGGCGGCCCCGGCGGCCATGACCAGCACGTAGCCGAATTTCTGCTGCCAATCCGTCAAATAAGGCGCGTCGGCGATGGCTGCGGCGCTGGGAACGTCCCGCGCCAGCTCGTGATAGTCCGGCAGCTCGCCCTCCGGCGCCATGAACCCGGCGAAGGCGGGGTTCACCACCACCGGCTGCTTGCCCAGCCCCGTGAACAGGCGCGGCCAGAAGGCGTGCCGCTCGGGGACCAACAAGGCGGGGTCGTGGTAATAGGTCTTGAGGTAGGCTGCGGTGACCCAGTTGCGCCGGTGGCTCAGCCAGTAGGGGGAGAGCTGCTCGTCCGGCACGTCCACCGCCAGCACCTGGCTGCCCGGCTCGACATGATCGAGCACGCGGTGCAGCTCCGCCAGGTCCTGGTTGTGGCCCGCCCAGACCAGCGCCACCGCGCCGATGCGGAGTGCTGTCACCAGCGCCATGGCTGCGAACAGGCCGATGGCGAAGCGGCGGGGCAGCTGCATCGGCGCGAACCCGGCGAATAGCAGGAAGCCCATCATGATGGGGAAGCGCGCATCGATATAGCCGGTCGCCTTGAACACGTGCGGCACGAACGGCCAGATCGCGAGCAATACGCCCAGCACGATTGCCGCCTGGGCCGACACGACGGCACGGCGGCGAAGCAGGAGTGCGACCATCAGCGCCAGCACGGCCATGGCCAGGACGCGCTCGGGCGTCTGGAAATAGGTCAGGAACGGGTAGGCCAGCTCGCCAAGCTTGTTCTTGAGCGGCAGGCGCAACGTCGGGCTGTCGGTCCCGGCCAGGGTCGAGCCCAGCAGCAGCCAGGCTGGCGCCACGAAGACGAGCCCGTCCGGCAACAATCGGCGCAGGCAGGCGGAGAGGCCGGGCCAGCCCCGCCCTGGCGGGCCCACGAGGGCCACAAGCTCATGGGCGCCGATCAGGAGCGCGAAGAGGAACAGGCCGAACAGGTGCACGAAGAATAGGATCACGGCCGCCACGGCCGCGGCCAGGAGGGTGGCGACCGGCCTCCGGCCCCGACAGCGGACCCAGCCGGATGCGAAGCAGAAAGCGAGCCCGATCCCGATCAGGAAGTTCATGAACCCCAACAGGAACAATGTGTTGTAGGCCACCAGCCCGCCCGCCAGCGGCCACGCGCTCCATCGTCCGAACACCGCGCGGGAGAATACGGCCGAGCCCGCCACGGGAAGCAGCAGCGCGAGTGCCAGGAACAGCTTGCCCACCGGCCATAGCGGCAGCCAGTGCAGTAATGGCGGCATTAACAACTCGACGCCAGAATTAGAGACGACGGTCCAGTGAATGGAGTAAACCTGCGCCAGGATCGGGTCGAACGGCGCACGAGCGATGACGAACATCTCGGCGATGTGGTCGGGGTAATCGAGCAAGGGTGGGATGGGCGTGACTGCGAACGGGACGAGCAGGAGGCAGGCCAGCGCCAACGCCGTAGTGGCCAGCCACACACGGGGCAGCGACGGCGCAGGGGAAGTGCCAGTCGGTCGCATGAACCACCTTACGAGCCGGGATCGGCGCTTGGCTGCCCCGCTATGAAGCACATCCGGTTAACGAAAGGCTGAGAGATGGATCAAGCCGTCACACCGCCCCACCCGGCCCTGTCGCTCGTTGTGCCGTGCTACAACGAGGCGGACAACATCGACGCCCTACAGGCGCGCCTGTCCGCCGTGCTCGACACCTTGGGCCTGCCGTGGGAGATCGTATACGTCAACGATGGCAGCCGGGACCGGACGCTGACCCGGCTCGAATCGCTGCACGCCCGGGACAGCCGGGTCTGCGTGCTGAACCTGTCGCGCAATTTCGGCAAGGAGATCGCGATGACCGCCGGGTTCGAGCATGCGCGTGGGGACGCCGTGGTGGTGATCGATGCCGACCTCCAGGATCCGCCGGAGCTGATCCCGGAGCTGGTTGCCGGCTGGCAGGACGGGTTCGACGTCGTCTACGCGCAGCGCCGTGCGCGCCAGGGTGAGACATGGCTGAAGAAGACCACTGCGTCGGGCTTCTACCGGCTGATGGCGACCCTTGGCGGCGTGACGATGCCGCGCGACACCGGGGATTTCCGCCTGCTGAGCCGGCGGGCGGTCGATGCGTTGTTGCGCCTGCGGGAACAGCACCGCTTCATGAAGGGGCTGTTCGCCTGGATCGGGTTCCCCTCGAAGGCGGTGCCGTATGACCGCGAGGCGCGTCACAGCGGCGGGTCGACCTTCACTTACTGGAAGCTGTGGAATTTCGCGCTGGAGGGCATCACCAGCTTCACGGTGATGCCGCTGAAGATCGCCAGCTACCTTGGCCTGTGCGTCTCCCTGCTGGCCGGCATCTACGCCGCGCAGATGATGGTCCGCACGATCCTGTTCGGTAACACGGTCGCCGGCTACCCGAGCCTGATGGCCGTGATCCTGTTCCTCGGGGGGGCGCAGATGCTGACGCTGGGGGTGATCGGCGAGTATCTCGGCCGCATCTTCAACGAGACCAAGCAGCGCCCGCTCTACCTCATCGAGCGCCACCTTGCCGCCTCCTCGACCGCCCCGGTGGCCCTTACCCGCAATCCGGGTGTTGTCGCGGAGCACCGGCTGGCTTACTAGAGCGCGCGACGCCTGATGCGCCATGGTCCGGTGGCAGAGTGGTGATGCAGCGGACTGCAAATCCGCGTATGCCGGTTCGATTCCGGCCCGGACCTCCAGCTGCGCGTCATACGGCCGATGCCAAGGCTGCCGTGTCGTCCCGCCGTCGCACGACCATGGGAATGCGTGCCAGCAGTTCGTT
>CAXSEK010000451.1:2525-2937 GCA_964235625.1 uncultured Acetobacteraceae bacterium | reverse complement strand
AACCGGACCCTCATGGAGGGCCAGATCTGGGGCGGGCTGCTGCAGGGCCTGGGCCAGGTGTTCGGCGAGCTGTGCGTCTATGGCGAGGACGGCCAGATCGTCACCGGCAGCTTCATGGACTACCCCATGCCGCACGCCGACCTGGTCCGCCGCGTCACCATCGAGACGGTGCTGGTGCCCTCCCCCAACAACCAGCTTGGCGTCAAGGGCGTGGGCGAGGCCGGCACGGTCGGCTCGCTGCCCGCGGCGATGAACGCCGTGATGGACGCGCTCCGCTCCCGCGGGGTGGCGCATCTGGATATGCCGGCCTCGGCAGAGCGGGTGTGGCAAGCGCTGCAGGGCGCGGAGGCGATGGCCGCTTAGCCGAGCCCTTGCTTTCACCGTCATGCCAGGCTCAAGGCCACTGCTGTCC
>CAXSEK010000451.1:0-2515 GCA_964235625.1 uncultured Acetobacteraceae bacterium | reverse complement strand
CAGGGTGCGGAGGCGATGGCGGCATAGCGCCGCCCTTCTCCCTCTCCCGTCCTTCACGGGAGAGGGTTGGGGTGAGGGTCATCGGGATCCCGGCGCTGCCGGAAGCGCCGTACGCGTCCGGCCCTCACCCCGGCCCTCTCCCGTTAAGGACGGGAGAGGGAGTTTCCGGATCGCTCGCGTTGTCCGGAGACGCCGGCTCCGTCGGCCCTTCCTCCTCCTCGTCGCCATAGCCCAGCAACCGCAGCGCCCGACCACGCACCCCTCGTTTGGCCACCTCGTGGATCAGCGCCTCCTCGCGGCCATGCGTGACCCAGATCTCCGGCGCGCCAACCTCGTCCACCGTCTCGTTCAGCTCGGCCCAGTCGGCGTGGTCGCTGATCACCAGCGGCAGCTCGACGCCGCGGGAGCGGGCGCGCTGCCGCACCCGCATCCAGCCGGAGGCGAGGCACACCACAGGTTCGGCCAGCCGGCGGGCCCAGCGGTCGGCGATGGCGCCGGGCGGGGCGATCACGATGGCGCCGGCCAGCTCGGCCTTCTTGGCCACCGTCGCCGGGCGCAGCTCGCCGAGGCGGACGCCCAGCTGCTCGTAGACGGTGCAGAGCGGGGCCTGCGCGCCGTGCAGGTAGATCGGCTTGTCCCACCCCGCCTCCCGCAGCAATGCGATCACCCGCTGGCACTTGCCGAGCGCGTAGGCGCCGACGACGTGGGTGCGCTCGGGGAACAGCGCCACGCTCTGGATCAGCTTGGCGATCTCGCCGCCGGGCGGCGGGTGGTGGAACACCGGCAGGGCGAACGTCGCCTCCGTCACGAACACGTCGCAGGCGATTGGCTCGAACGGCGCGCAGGTGGGGTCCGGCGCGCGTTTGTAGTCGCCGGACACCACGGCCCGGCTGCCGCGCCACTCCATCGCGACCTGCGCCGCTCCCAGCACGTGCCCGGCGGGCTGCAGCCAGATGCGGACCTCGCCCATGGTCAGCACCTCGCCATACGGCTGGGCCTGCTGTTGGGTGCCGGCGCGGTCCTCCCCCATCCGCACCCGCATGATCGCCAGCGTCTCGGCACTGGCCAGCACGTGGGTGTGGCCGGGCCGGGCATGGTCGGCATGCGCGTGCGTGATCACGGCACGGTCCACCGGGCGCAGCGGGTCGATGTAGAAGCCGCCGGGTTCGCAGAATAGCCCGTCCGGCAGGACTTTCAGCCAGGTCTCGGGATGCGGCATGATTGTCCTTCAGTGGGCGGCATATTGAACCGGTTTCGCTGCCGCGGCTAATGTTGGGAAAACAGGAGACGCGTCCATGGCCGCCCGCAAAGTCATCATCACCTGCGCCGTGACGGGGGCGATCCACACGCCCTCCATGTCGCCCTACCTGCCGATCACGCCAGACCAGATCACGGCGGACGCCGTCGGGGCCGCAGAAGCGGGCGCCGCCATCATCCACCTGCACGCCCGCGACCCCATGGCGGGCAAGCCGGACCAGACGCCGGAGGCCTTCGCCCGCTTCCTGCCGCGGGTGAAGCAGCAGACCAACGCCGTGATCAACATCACCACCGGCGGCAGCCCGTTCATGAGCAAGGAGGAGCGCGTCCAACCCGCCGCCGTGTTCAAGCCCGAGGTCGCGAGCCTGAACATGGGCTCGATCAACTTCGCCCTGCACCACCTGCTCGACCGCTACAAGGAGTTCAAGCACGACTGGGAGCGGCCGTCCCTGCTTGCCACCAAGGACCTGGTGTTCCGCAACAGCTTCGCCGACATCGAGTACGTGCTGGAGACGTGCAGCGAGAACGGCACGCGGTTCGAGTTCGAGTGCTACGACATCGCGCACCTGTACAACCTCAAGCACTTCCTGGACCGCGGGCTGGTGAAGCCGCCGCTGTTCGTGCAGTCGGTGTTCGGCATCCTGGGCGGCATCGGCACCCATCCGGAGGACGTGGCCCATATGCGCCGCACGGCGGACCGGCTGTTCGGCGAGGACTACCGCTGGTCCGTGCTGGGCGCCGGGTCGGCGCAGCTGCGGGTGGCGGCGATCGCGGCGGCGATGGGCGGCAACGTGCGCGTGGGGCTGGAGGATAGCCTGTGGGCCGGACCGGGCGAACTTGCGACGTCGTCTGCCGTGCAGGTGCGGCTGGCGCGGCAGATCATCGAAGGACTGGGTATGGAGCTGGCCACGCCCGACGAGGCGCGGGAGATCCTGTCCCTCAAGGGTGGGGACAAGACGGCGATATGACCTATCGTTTGCCGAAGCTGGCCGATGCGGCGATGTCGCCGGACCAGAAGCGGGTGGCGGACGCGATCAAGTCCGGACCGCGCGGCCTGGTGCAGGGGCCGCTGCTCGCCTGGCTGCACAGCCCGGACCTGGCGGACCGCGCGCAGGCGTTGGGCGCGTTCTGCCGCTACGGCACCGCGCTGCCGCCGCGTTTGTCGGAACTGGCGATCATCACCGTCGGCGCCTACTGGAAGGCCGGGTTCGAGTGGTTCGTGCACGCGCCGATCGCGGAGCAGGCCGGGCTCGACCCG
>CAXSEK010000450.1:0-2945 GCA_964235625.1 uncultured Acetobacteraceae bacterium | reverse complement strand
CAAAGTAGAGGATGAGCAAGACAGCTCGAACTGTCGAACCGACCTTACGGTGCGTCTGCTCAAAGAGGAACGTAGCTCCGGGTAACTTGCCTAAGATCCTCGATGAGGGGGTCAGTTCTGCTATTCCAATAAGCAAGACCTGCACCCGGTGGTTGGTTGGCCGGTGCTTGTAGGAAATCAGCCTGTGCACAAAGACCTCTGGAGACTAGCCGATCGGCCCAAAGGTCCCACTTGTCCACAGCAACCCTTCGCACCGGTTTCACCCTCGCCGATCGGCAATATCGTCTTCGAGATCAATGGTCATCTCGGCTCAAGTACGAGCGGCCATTTTGGCCGATGCGCGCAGCTGTTGGCAACGGACGCTTTGCACCGGCACAACGCGGTGGCCTGGCCAGGATAGCCAGGCAACCTTGCTGCGCAGGTTACCGGATGGCGCGCAGCACCGACCGGTCCTCGCCGGCCAGGGTGCGGTAGACGTCGAGGTAGTCGCGGGCCATCCGGCGGGCGGTGAACCGCTCCTCGAACCGGCGGCGGACACGGCCGCGGTCCAGCGTGTGCAGGCGCGAGACGGCGGCGATGGCGCTCTCCACATCCTCCACGATGAAGCCGGTCACGCCGTCCTCCACTATCTCCGGCACGGAGCCGCGGTTGAACGCGATCACGGGGGTGCCGCAGGCCATCGCCTCGATCATCACCAGGCCGAACGGCTCCGGCCAATCGATCGGCATCAGCAGGGCGGTGGCGCCGGACAGGAAGCCCGGCTTCTGCTTGTCGTTGATCTCGCCGATCATCTCGACCCCGGGCTGGTCCAGCAGGTGGCGGATGTTCTTCTCGAAATACACCTTGTCCGCCACGTCCACCTTGGCCGCGAGCTTGATCGGCATGCCGGCCGCACGCGCGATGCGGATGGCGCGGTCCGGGCACTTCTCCGGCGCCATACGGCCGAGGAACGCCAGGTAGCCCTGCGGATTGCCCACCGGCGTCAGCAGGTTCTCGGGCAGGCCATGCAGCACCGTGTCCACGAAGTTCGCCTGCGGCAACGGGCGGCGCTGGCTGTCGGAGATCGACACCACGGGCACGTTCGGAAACATGTTGAACACCGGCTGCAGCTCCGGCAGGTCCAGCCGCCCGTGCAGCGTGGTGACGAAGGGCGTGCGCTGCCGGCCGAACAGGCTGAACGACCAGTAGTCCATGTGGAAGTGCAGCACGTCGAACTCTTCGGCCTTCTGGCGCACCGACTCCATCAGCAGCATATGCGGCGCGATCGGGTCACGGATCGCCGGGTCCAGCCGCAGCGCGCGCGGCCAGATCGGCTCGAGCTTGGCGGAGGTGATGCTGTCGCCACTGGCGAACAGGGTCACGTCATGCCCCATCGCGACCAATTCCTCCGTCAGGAACGAAACGACGCGCTCGGTGCCGCCATACAGCTTCGGCGGAACGGCTTCGTGAAGGGGAGCAATCTGCGCGATACGCATCGGTCGGTATCTCCTTTTACTGCACCGCATCATCATCCCGATCGAGGCATGAATAGGGCGGTGTCGCCACCGATCCGCCCCACTTCCGCGCGATGCTGGGGTCCTGACGAAAACGCCAACAAACGTGACGCTTCACGAACTTGTTGGCTGACCGATACGCGCCGCCATGCGTCCGTATCGAATAGGGGTGTTTGCACATGGGCCGGATCAATCCTCAACCCGTAGACGTCTCCCAGCGGCCCGTTGGGTTCATGCTGCGCTACATCCGCCGCCATGCCGCCGGGCACGCCGTCGTGCTGGCGTCGGTGGTGCTGGCGGTGGGGTGCTCGATCGCCTCGCAGTATTCGGTCAAGCACCTGGTCGATACGCTGACGGCGGGCCGGCACGGGCCGGTCTGGACGGCGTTCGCGCTGCTGGCCGGGCTGATCGCGGCGGACAACATGCTGTGGCGCGTGGGTGGCTGGGTGGCGTCGCACAGTTTCGTGGCTGTCACGGGCGACTTGCGTCGGGACCTGTTCCACCATCTCACGGGGCATTCGCCTGGGTATTTCGCGGACCGTCCGCCGGGCACGCTGGCCGGCCGGGTCACGGCGACCGGCAATGCGATCTACACGGTGGAGAACACCTTCGCCTGGAATGTGCTGCCGCCGCTGCTCGCGGTGGCCGGGTCGATCGCGGTGATGCTGACGGTCAGCCCGTTGATGGCGCTGATGCTGATCGCGGTGTCCGGGTTGCTGGCCTGGGTACTGAGCGTGCTGGCCAAGCGGGGCCGGCCGCTGCACCACCAATACGCCGCCGACGCCGCCGCCGTGGATGGCGAGTTGGTGGACGTGATCAACAACATGCCGCTGGTGCGCGCTTTCGGGGCCACGATGCGCGAGCGGCAGCGCTTCAGCGACCAAGTGGAGCAGGAGATGAGCACGCGCGGCCGCTCGCTGCGCTACCTGGAAAAGCTGCGGCTGTTCCACGCCGCCGTCACCGCGGCGCTGACCGCGGGGCTGCTGGCCTGGGCGATCATGCTGTGGGAGGCGGGGGCGGCCAGCCCCGGGGACGTCGTGCTCGTCACCACGCTCGGCTTCACCATCCTGCATGGCACGCGGGACCTGGCGGTGGCGCTGGTAGACACGATCCAGCACATCGCCCGCCTGTCCGAGGCGCTGGCCACGCTGCTGCTGCCGCACGAGCTGCTGGACGCCAAGGAGGCGCACGCGCTGGATAGCCCGCGCGGCCGGGTCGAGTTCCGGGACGTGACCTATGCCTACCCGGCGAGCAGCCAGTCGGTGCTGGACCATTTCAGCCTGACGATCGAGGCCGGCACGCGGGTCGGGCTGGTGGGGCGCTCTGGCTCCGGCAAGTCCACCGTGCTGGCGCTGCTGCAACGCCAACGGGACGTGCCGTCCGGCCGCATCCTGGTGGACGGGCATGACATCGCCGACCTGACGCAGGCGAGCCTGCACGACGCGATCGGCG
>CAXSEK010000449.1:0-2959 GCA_964235625.1 uncultured Acetobacteraceae bacterium | reverse complement strand
CCGCCCCCGGCAAGGGTGCGGCGCCGGTGGCTGAAGAAGCGGCGTTCATCGGCCAGCGTGTCGGCCGCGATCACGCTGACGCTGGCGCCGGCCGCGTGCAGGCGGGCGGCGCAGTAGCCGGGCAGGTCGAACAGCCAGTGGCCGGGCCGGCCACCCGTGAGGAAGCGCGCATCCGCCGGGTCACGCGCCAGCACGGTGTCCCGCAGGTCGGCGGCGACCTCGTAGGACGCAGGGCCGATGCAGGGGCCGACCGCGGCGTGGATGTTCTGGCCGCCCATGGCGGTGACGACCGCCTCCAGCACGCCGGCCAGCGCGCCGCGCCAACCGGCATGGGCGGCGCCGACGATGCCGGGCCCGGCGAATAGCACCGGCACGCAATCGGCGGTGATGATGCCCAGGCCAATGCCGGGCCGGCGCGTCACCATCGCGTCCGCGCGCGGGCCGGCGCCGGGTGCCCACGGCTCGTCCACGACGGCGACAGTGGGCCCGTGGACCTGATGCAGGCCGACGAGCACGGGCACGGCCAGCGCCTCGGCGACCCGGCGGCGGTTCTCGCTGATGGCGGCCGGGTCGTCGGCGCTGGACAGGCTGCAGTTGAGGCTGGCGAACGGCCCGGTGGAGACGCCGCCTTCGCGGGTGAAGAAGCCGTGCGGGGCGCCGAGCGCCGGGTCTCGCAGATGCGGGGTCATGGCTCGAATCCGGCGGGGGTCGGCAGGCCTGGCGAGGTGAGGGCAAGCGCCTTGAACAACGCACCCATGCGGGCCGGCTCCGCGAGGCGGCGGCCGGCCTCGGTCATCCGCATGGCCTCGCGCGGGGGCAGGGTGGTAGCGAGCCGGTGGATACGGGCGAAGAGGCCGAGGCGGGTGAGGACCTTGCCCTGCGGGATCGGGCCGTGAGCCGGCAGCCCGGAGTCGCGCGCGAGGGCGGCGAAATCGACATGGGCGGTGAGATCGGCGCTTCCGGGGTCGGCAAGCGGGTTGGCCGGGCGGCTCTCGCGGAGGGCTTGCAGGCTATCGCCGGGTCCGCTGGCGAGCGGGCCGTAGTCGAGGAACAAGGCCATGCCGGGCGTGGCGCGCAGGCGGTCGCCGAGATGGCGGGCGAGCGCCGGGTTGCGAGTTTCCCGGATCTCGCCTTCTTCTCCCCCTCCCCATGAGGGAGAGGGCCAGGGGGAGGGGAGGACGCGTTCCAGACTGCCGGCATTTGCTGAGTTTCCCGTCTCGCAGGATACCGCGGGCACCGCTCCCTCAAGGGGAGGGGGACTTTCTTCGCGTTCCACCCAGGTGCCGTCCGCCACATACCGCTCGGCCCACGCCTCCCCTCGCCGCACGAATTGCCGGATTGGCAGGGCGTCCAGGAACTCGTTAGCGATCAGGATCAGCGGACCGTCCGGCATGTCCTCCACCCGGTCGTGCCAGGCCGCATCCGGCACCACCGCCGCCTGGACCGCGCGCAACCGCGGTGACGTCTCCACCAGATGCACGCACAGCGCCGCCCGGAACGCCGGGGCCACCCGCGCCACGGCGCGCAGGGCATCCGCCATCAGCGTGCCGCGGCCCGGGCCGGCTTCGGCGAGGATCACCGGGTCGGGGCGGCCCATCTGCTCCCAGGCAATGGCGGCCCAGGCCCCCAATACTTCCCCGAAGGCCTGGCTGATCTCGGGTGCGGTGGTGAAGTCGGCGAACGGGTCGTGTGTCGCGTAATACAGCGCGTTGGCGCGGGCCATGAACAAATCCAGCCGCTCCATTAGGCCAGAACGGGCCGTGGCTGGGCGCGCAGGATCAGGACGAGACCCACGACCAGCATGGGAACGGAGAGCAGCTGGCCCATCGTGGCGCCGGCGAACAGGAAGCCGAGGAAGGCATCCGGCTGGCGGAACAGCTCCCCCACGCTGCGGGCGATGGCGTAGCCGACGAGGAACACGCCGGTCAATACGCCGAAGCGGGCGCGGATGGCTTCGCGCCGGGCCAGCAGCCATAGCACGACGAACAGGAGCAATCCCTCCATCAGCGCCTGGTAGATCTGGCTCGGATGGCGCGGCTCGGGGCCGGCATTGGGGAAGATCATGGCCCAGGGCAGCCAGTCGGGCGCCGGGCGGCCCCATAGCTCGCCGTTGATGAAGTTGGCGACGCGGCCGAAACCCAGGCCGATCGGGGTCACGACGGCGATCCGGTCGGCGAAGCCCAGCAGCGGGATCTTGTTGCGCCAGCAGAAGATCACCAGTGCCACCACCACGCCTAGGGCGCCGCCGTGGAAGGACATGCCGCCCTGCCACACCGCGAAGATCGAGGCGGGCTCGGCCAGGAAGCGGTCCGGCTGATAGAAGAACACGTAGCCGAGTCGGCCGCCGAGCACGACGCCGAGCGTGGCCCAGGTCAGGAAGTCGTCGGTCTGCTCCGTCGTGGCCACGGCGGGGTTTCGCTGCACCAGCCGGCGCATGATCCGCCAGCCGAGCAGCAGGCTGCCGATATAGGCGAGCGCGTACCAACGAATGGCGAGTGGCCCGAGCTGCACCAGCACGGGGTCGAATTGCGGGAACAGCAGGACGGGGATCAAAGATAGGGGTCCGGTTTCTCGAGGTAGTCCGCGACGTAGCGGCGGATGCCCTCCTCTAACACGGTGAACTGGCCGCCATAGCCGGCGGCGCGCAGCCGGTCGGTGCTGGCCTGGGTGAAGGATTGATAGCCGGCGCGCAGATGCGGCGGCATGTCGATGAACTCCACCCGCTCCGGCACCTGGGCGGCGCGGCAGACGGCTTCGGCGAGGTGCTGGTAGGAGCGGGCGTTGCCGGTGCCGACGTTGAACAGGCCGTTCACGCCGGGTGAGGCGAGCAGCCAGAGCATGATGTCCACCACGTCGCCCACCCAGATGAAGTCCCGCATCTGCTGGCCATCGGCGACGCCCGGCTCGGTGGAGCGGAACAGCTTGGGGGCACGCCCGGCGAGCACGTCGTCATGCTTCA
>CAXSEK010000448.1:0-2972 GCA_964235625.1 uncultured Acetobacteraceae bacterium | reverse complement strand
TTGCCAGCATGCCGTTGATCTTGGTCGGGTCCGCCGCGTCCGGCTCGACGAGCTTCTCGTAGCAGTTGGAGCCGATCTCGTTGTCGGAGAACTCGAACGCCTCACCCGGGTCCAGGCTGATGATGTCGTCGATCTGCATCGCCATCACGACGACGTCCTTCGGAGTCTCGGCGAAGGCGGTGTTCCAGATCAGCGGTGCGGCGGCGGCTGAACCAATCAGGCTACGGCGGGTGAGCATCGACGGTGTCCTCCGGATGGGCGCGGGCGGACCATAGCCGGGTGATGCGGGCCGACAAGGCCGCTCGGTTCAGGCGGGCGACGGGCTCGCTGAGCGCCGGGACGGCCAAGTTGCACATCAATCCACAATAATGCTTTGCTGCATAACGCAAGTTGTGTATCATTACACAACCCTTGAGAGGCGGCTCCGTGCCGGCCAGAGAAGCGATGAACCGGCTTCGGCGTGAGGGGTGGACGGAACGCAAGGCAAGGGTGCCCACACATTTTCAAGCGGGACGGCAGGCGCGTCGTTGTCTCGAACCACTCCGGCGATATCCCGACCGGCACGCTTCGCGCGATCTGCGCGCAAGCCGGTTGGGACTATCCGCCGGAACGATAGGAGCGCTGCATGGCTATCAAGACCTATCTGGCGATCGCCGACCAAGCACCGGGCGAGCCGGTCTACTCAATCGTCTTCCCGGCGTTTCCCGGCGTGACATCGGTGGCAACCGTCCTCATGGACCTGATCCCTCAGTCGAGGGACGCTCTCGCCACG
Source organism: uncultured Acetobacteraceae bacterium (assembly GCA_964235625.1). Classification (GTDB taxonomy): domain Bacteria; phylum Pseudomonadota; class Alphaproteobacteria; order Acetobacterales; family Acetobacteraceae; genus LMUY01. Next base: position 2,200 of record CAXSEK010000448.1, on the reverse strand, counting down.
GCCGTCGAGGACATGGAAGCGGACGGCGAGGGTTTGCCTCTCGCTCTGGAGGATGGCGCGCAGCAACCGGCTTTGCCGCAGGGGCTGCATAGCCCGATCATGCTCATGGTGCCCGTGGAGGTTCGCACACGGTCTGTGCGGGTGAACGTAAGCCTCGATGAAGGATTGTTGGCCCGCATGGATTCCGTCGCAGCCCGCACCGGCACCAGCCGCTCGGCACTGCTGGCGAAGGGCGCCCGCCTGGCGATCGCGGCCGAGACGGCTGCGGTTCAACCATGAAGTAGCGGAATAAGCCGCTTGGCTGCATCCACCGGCACGCGCCCAAAGACGACGTGTCGGCGCACAGACGCCGCTACCGCCCGGCGGCCGCGATCGCGCTACGCAGGTTCGCCAGATCCACCGCACCCGGGATCAGCCGGTCGCCGATCACCAGCGCCGGCGTGCCATCGATGTGCAGGGCGGCCGCCAGATTCAGGTTCTGGTCCAACCGGGCCTGGATCGCCGGATCGGCCATGTCGCGCTCCAGGCGTGCTCCGTCCAGCCCTTCGCGCTCGGCCTCGGCCCGCAACGACGCCACGGTGGGCGTGGCGGAGTTGTGCATGATGGCGTCCTGGAACCGGACGTAGCCGCCCTGGCGCTGGGCGGCGAGCAGGGCGCGGGACTCGAGCACTGAGGCTGGGCCGAGGATCGGGATGTCCTTCAGCACCAGGCGCACCCGCGGGTCGGTCCGCAGCAGGTCGGCCAGCACGGGCAGCATCTGGCGGCAATACGGGCAGCGGGGATCGTAGAACTCGACCACCGTCACGGCGCCGGACGGGTTACCGGACACGGGGTCGGCCGGGTTGGCGACCAGGGCGGCATGCTGGGCGGCGATGGAACCCGTCGCGGCAGCGGTCTGCCGGGCCGTCTCGTCCGCCTGCAGGGCCAGCAGGGCGTCGCGCAGGATGGACGGGTCGTTGCGCAGCGCCTCTCGCACTGTCTGCACCACGTCCGCCCGCTGCTCCGGTGTCAGCGGTGCCGCTTGCAGGCTTGCAACACCCATGGCGGCCGCGGCCACGGCCAGCATCCATCCCGCCCGCATGGCGTATCCTCCCGAAACTGCGCTACTTTGTGCGCCATCCCTCCGTCGAGGAACAGCGTTGCCGCGTAGGAAGAACCCGGTTATGGCGAAGGCTTGTGCGGGTCCGTCAGACTTGGCCTGCGGGGGAACATATTCGGCGATGGCGGTCAAGAGACGGATCAGGGCCAGCATAGCGCTCTGCCTGTGCGTCGCCGTGAGCGCGTGCAACACCCTGACCGACGTCAAGAACACGTTCATCGGGGGCGGGGTCAGCGGACCGGGGTCCGAGGTGCGGCGGATCAGCGGTTTCCTGGGCGGTGTCGTGGCGGACGAGCCGACGGCCGCGCTGGCCGGGCGGGAGGTGCTTGCGATCGGCGGCAACGCGGCCGATGCCGCGGTCGCCATCGGGTTCACGCTCTCGGTCACCTATCCGTCGCGGGCGAGCCTGGGCGCTGGCGGCGCCTGCCTCGCCTACAGCCCCGCCAAGACGGGCGCCGGCGAGGGTGTGCCGGAGGCGATCCTGTTCACCTCCGTGCCGCCCAGGACGGCCCTGCCCCGCACCGACCGCCCCGCCGCCGTGCCGATGCTCGCGCGCGGGCTGTTCACCCTGCACGCCCGCTATGGCCGCCGCCCGTTCGAGACGCTGGTGGCGCCCGCGGAGCAGATCGCCCATTTCGGCACGCCGGTGTCCCGCGCCTTCCTCAAGGACCTGCAGCTCGTCTCGGGGCCGCTGCTCGCCGACCCGGCGGCGCGTGCCATCTTCGCACCCGGCGGCGCCGTGCTGTCGGATGGTGCGACGCTGATCCAGCCGGATCTGGGGGCCACGCTGGCCCAACTGCGCGTGGCCGGGGTCGGCGACCTGTATCAGGGCGCGCTGTCGCAGAAATTCGCCGCCGGAGCCGTCGTCGCGGGCGGCGGGCTGTCCCCGTCCGACCTGCGCGCGGCACTGCCCAAGACGGTCTCGCCACTGATCATCTCCGCCGGGCGGGACCGGGTCGCGTTCCTGCCGCCGCCGGCCGATGGCGGGCTGGCGGCGGCGGCGGCATTCGAGACGCTGCAGGCGAACCCGGCGGACCTGCCAGCCGCCAATGCCCGCGCGCTGGGCGTGGCCGCCCGCTCCCGGCAGGGCGGCGCAGACCC
>CAXSEK010000447.1:0-2977 GCA_964235625.1 uncultured Acetobacteraceae bacterium | reverse complement strand
GCGATGCAACGGGCTACGGGGTGGACATCCTGTTCGACCCGCTCACCTACGCTCCAAGCGGTCACGGGATCCATACGCTGGAAACGGTACGGATCGGGATCGCGGCGGTAGACACGCGGGAGCGGGTGTTGGACGAGATCGATGCGATCAAGAAGACAGCGCTCGACCCGTATGCGACGTTCCGCAGCCTGTACCGCCAGAACCGCGAGAGCTCGATCGAGCAGATCGAAGCCGAGCATAAGGCCACTGTGCCGAACTGGTATGCGAAGTGAGGGGTGCGATAAGCATGACATTGACCCGCCGCGCCCTTCTTGCCGGTGCGGCCGCCTTGGCGGCGCTGGTGGGCGTTCCCCGGGCTTGGGCGCAGGATGCCTCGGCCGACACGGCGTTCGTCGAGGATTTCGGCAGCAAGCTGGTTGCCGTCGTCAACGGGGATGGATCGCTATCGGAGAAGGAACAGCGGCTGCGGCCGTTGATCGAAAGATCGGTCGACGTGGACACGATCGCCCGTTTCTGCCTGGGACGCTATGCTGCCACCGCCACGTCTGAGCAACTGGCGACGTTCATGCACCTGTTCCACGACGTGCTGCTCTATAACATCACCAGTAAGATCGGTGAGTATCGCGGCGTCGGCTTCCGCATGGGCGAGTCATCCATTCGCGGCAACGAGGCCTTCGTCGGCACGGTCGTAGAGCGTCCGAACAGCGCCCCGACCAATGTCCGCTGGGTGGTGAGCACCGCCGCCGGGACGCCGAAGATCGTCGATGTCGTGGCCGAGGGTACCAGCCTGCGGCTGACGCAGCGGAGCGACTACTCGTCGTTCCTAAACCATAACGGAAATAGCATCGACTCGCTACTCAGCGCGATGCGGCGGCAGATCGCGGCTAATGGGTAGGTGATCCCGGGTCCGCAAACTTTACGGGCGGCGCTGTTAGCGCGCTGTGGTGAGTTGATCGGAGATCCTCGGCATCCTCACCCTCCCTCTTCCAGAAGAGGGAGAGGGAGAAGAACCGCAGTCTTTCAGCCGCCGCTGGCCCAACTCACCAGCCGTTGACCCGGGTCCAGATCGCGACCACCTCGTCCGAGCCGTCCACGACGTAGTAGCGGTCGTGCGCGGCGGCGGTCATGCAGGCGTGGTTGGGGGCGATGCGCAGCTTGCCGCCGATCGGAAGGGCGGGGAACGGCTTGGCGGGGTCGCAATCGACGATGCCGTGCTCCTGGTAGGCGTGCCGGACCACAGCGCCGCCCAGCGACGGATAGCCGGCGGCGTCCAGCACCAGGCCGTAATGGTAGTCGATCGGGGCGGCCTGCGTGCTGCGGTCCTTCGACAGGGCCAGTCCGCCGGCGTCCACCAACAAGCGGCTTTCCGCTGGGCGGCGGCCGATGACGCTGGTCAAGACCGTCAGCGCGATCCCGTCCAGCCCGTTTGAGCCGATCTGCATCTGAAACAGGTCGCCGAACATGTAGACGCCGGCCCGTATCTCGGTCACGCCGTCCAGCCGCGGCGCGTGCAGGGCGGTCGGCGTGCTGCCCAGCGAGACGACGGGGACGTTAAAGCCGGCTTGCCGTAGCCGGGCAGCCGATTCGACGATGCCCTGGTGCTCGGCCTGCGCAACCATTGCCAGGTCCTCGGGGCTGCGGGTGCCATAGCTGTGGCCGGCATGGGTGATGACGCCGGCCATGCTGGCACCCAGGGCGGCCGCCACCTGATACAGCCCGGCGTCGTTCGGCCGCAGGCCGCCGCGGCCCTCCCCCGTGTCCACCTCCACCAGGCCGCGCACCCGCACGGGTGAGGCCGCGATCATGGCGGCGACCTCGGCGTCGTCGGTGATCACGGCGATATCGGCGCCGGCGGCGTTCAGCTTGCCGATCTCGGCCAGCTTCTGCGGCGTGATGCCGACGGCGTACGTCATGTCGAACATGCCGTGGCCGACAAAGTACTCCGCCTCCGCGAGGGTGGAGACGGTAATGCCGCCGGGCTGCCCGGCTACGGCGAGCCGTGCCACATCGATGCATTTGGCCGTCTTCATGTGGGGGCGCAGCCCGACACCATGGCGGGCCAGGGCGTCCGCCATGGTGCGCAGATTGCGTTGCAGGATACGGCGATCCAGCACCAGGCATGGTGTTGGGAGGTCATCCAGGCGCATCGAAGGACTTGTCAGAACCGTTCCACCCAGGGACGCACCGCGATCTCGTCCGTCCAGCATGATCGCGGCTGGTCCAGCATCGCCGCCATGGTGAGCGCGATGGCGTCGGGGTCGAGGTTGGCATCGGCGCCGGCCTCCGCCCGGCCGGTGGCGCGGATGCCGCCGTCCACCACGACGTGGACCACGTGGATGCCCTGTGGGTGCAGTTCGCGCGCCATCGATTGCGCCAGGCCGCGGAGGGCGAACTTGCCCATGGCGAAGGGGGCGGATTGCGGAAACCCCTTCACCCCCGCGGAGGCGCCGGTCAGCATGATGCAGCCGCCGCCAGCCGCGAGCATGCCCCTTGCGGCCTGCTGCGCCACCAGGAAGGCGCCGAATGCCGTGACCTGGAGCGAGCGCTGCACCGCCGCCGGGTCGAGCTCGGTGATCGGGCCGCGGGCGCGGTTGCTGGCGTTGTAGAGCACTAGGCCGGGGGTGCCGACGGCGGCGAACAAAGCGGCCACGGCCGCCGGGTCCGAGGCATCGCAGCCATGCAGGGAGGCGCCGGTCTCGGCTGCCAGCGCCTGCAGCTTGCCGGTGTCGCGGGCGGCGAGCGCCACCTGGTAGCCGCGGATGGCCAGAAGCCGGGCGAAGGAGGCGGACAGGCCCGGGCCGGCGCCGACGATCAGGGCGGAGGAGGCATCGCTCATGGCGTGAACTCGACTGTGGCGGAGCCGGCATGCGCGAACTCCGCCTGCACCTGGGCCGAGGGGGCGACGAAGTCCTTGCCGGTCCAGGACCCGCAGGTGACGTATTGCCCCGCCTTGAGCCCGCCGGCCCAGCGCGCGCCG
>CAXSEK010000446.1:0-2981 GCA_964235625.1 uncultured Acetobacteraceae bacterium | reverse complement strand
ATATTCACCAGCACCAGCAGCGTCGTCAGCACCAGCAGCCCGCCCTGCACGAGCGGGTAGTCGCGGTTCAGCACCGCCTGCGTCAGCAGCTGGCCGATGCCCGGCACCGAGAAGATCGTCTCGATCACCACGGAGCCCGACACCAGTAGGCTAACCGTGATGCCCACCACCGTCGTGATCGGGATCAGTGCGTTGGCCAGCGCGTGCTTGCCCACCACGCTCCAGGCGGACAGCCCTTTCGCCCGCGCCGTCCGCACGTAATCCTGCCGCAACACCTCCAGCATCGTCGAGCGGGTGATCCGCGCCAGCAATCCCACCTGTAACAGCGCGAGCGAGACCGCCGGCAGCGTGGCGGCGCGCAGCCAGCCCCACGGGTCGTCGGTGAACGGCACGTAGCCGCCGCTGGGCAGCCAGCCAAGCCGCACGGCGAACAGCAGCACCATCAGCGGCGCGATGAAGAAGGACGGCATGGAGATGCCCAGCATCGCCCCCACCATCGCCGCCTGGTCCACCACCGTGTTCTGCCGCAGCGCCGCCACCACGCCGCCGGCCAGGCCGAACAGCAGCGTCAGCACCAGGCCGTAGGCCGAGAGCGACAGCGTCACCGGCAGCCGCTGCCCGATCGCCTGCAGCACGTCCTGCCCCAGCAGCAGCGAGCGGCCGAGATTGCCGTGCAGCAGCCCGCCGTACCAGTGCAGCAACTGGCCCCAGAGCGGCTGGTCCAGCCCCAGGTCGGCGCGGATCTGCGCCACCTCCTGCGGTGTCGCGGACAGCCCAGCCATCACCACTGCCGGGTCCCCCGGGATCAGGTGCAGGATGGCGAAGGTGATCAGGCTGACCAGCAGCAGAGTCGGGACGGCGCCCGCCAGGCGGGACGCGATGACGCCGAGCAACCGCCTACTGCTCTAGCCACACGTTGGAGAAGCGCGGGATGCGGAACGGCACGAAGCCCTTCACGGTGGACCGCACCGCCTGTACTTTCGTCAGGCTGCCGAACGGGACGGCGTAGCCACGGTCCAGCACCAGGGCCTGCAGCTTGACGAACGCGTCCTGCCGCGCGTCCGCGGTGGGCAGGCTGTTCATGTCGTTCCACAGCTTCACCACGTCCGGGTCGTCCTTGCCCGCCGCCGGGCGGTAGCTGGCGTTCGGCGGCGCGAAGAACGCCATCACGGACAGCGCCCCGAGTGCCGGCTGCGTGCCCCAGCCGGTGTGGAAGTAGTTCCAGCCGGTGTCGCCCCGCAGGAACATCGAGATCGAGGTCGGCCAGTCCACCACCTGGATCTGCGCGTTGATCCCCACCGCCTTCATCTGCTCCGCCTGCACCACGGCGGCGTTGTACATGGACGTGTAGTCCTTGTTGGTCAGGATCGTGACCGGCTCGCCCTTGTAGCCGGCCTGCGCCAGCAGCGCCTTGGCCTTGGCCGGGTCATGCTGGTTGTAAGTCTCCTTCCCGGCATCGGTGTAGCCGGCGCGGCCGGGATATTGGAACCCGACATTCAGCTTGTAGTTGCCGTCGGTCGCGGCATCCATGATGTCGTCCATGTTCAGTGCCGCCATCACCGCCTGGCGAAAATACAGATTGTCGGTCGGCGGCTTCTGCACGTTCGGCGTGGCGATCTGGATCCACCAGTTCGGTAGCGGCAGCAGCGTGATGTCCTTGTTGCCTTTCAGCTCGTCCACCGAGTTGGCCGGCACGTCCTCCACGCCCTGCAGCTCACCGGTGCGCAGCCCGGCCACGCGCGCACCCGGCTCCGTCACGATGCGGACCATGACCGTGTCCAGGCAGGCCTGCTTGTAGCCGCCGAAGCCGCTGCGCTGCTCGTAATGCGTGTTGGGCTGGTAGGCGTCGTAGCGCTTGAGCCGGACGAAGCCGCCGGGCACGAACTCGTCCAGCATCCATGGCCCCGTGCCGATGGGATGCAGGCGCAGCGCCGGGTCGTCCTTGAACTCCGCCGGCACGATCACGATCGGCACGCTGAAGGAGGACATGCTCTCGATGAAGGTCGGCTGCGCCTGCTTCATGTGGATCACAAAGGTGGCCGGGTCCGGCGTGTCCCAATGGTCCACGTTGGCGAGGTTGGACCGCTCCATGCCGATCTTGCCGTAACGGTCGAAGGAGGCGGCGACGTCCGCCGAGCTCATCTCCTTGCCGTTATGGAAGTGGATGCCGGTGCGCAGCTTGAAGGTGTAGGTCAGCTTGTCGTCCGACTCGGCCCAGCGATCGGCCAGGTCCCCGATCGTCTGGTTGGTCTCGTCGCGGGTCAGCAACGCCTCGAAGATGTTCATGGCGACGTTGCGGATAGAGATCGTGTTGGAGGCCGGCTGGTCGAGGCTGTTGACGTTCGCCTCCTGCCCAAAGACGAGGGTGCCGCCCTTGTGTGGGCAACTGAACGGGGAGGCCAGGGCCGGCACGCCGCCGGTGGCCAGCGCGGTCAGGACGAGCAGTGCAATGCGGTTCATGGCAGCCCCTTGGTGGTGACGCAGACTTGTAGGAGTGGGCCAAGCAAGAGTTCGGCCACGAAGCTGCCCATGGCGCGGCGCCGCACGTCAAGCGTGGGCTGGGCGGCCAGGGTCAGGGCGAGCTATGTTCGCCGCATGAGCGAGACAACCAGGCCGATCGTATTGCTGGAAGACGACGCGATGCTGCGCCGCCTGATGGCCGAAGGATTGGCGGAGGCCGGCTACAAGGTCGTCGAGGCGCCGTCTGGCCAACTCGCTTTGGCTGCCCTGGCGACAGCGGCGGGGCGGGCGGTGCTGGTGGCGGACCGTTCGGTCGACGCGGGCGGCCCGAACGGGTTCCAGCTGGCCGCCGACGCGCTCGCGCAATATCCGGAGCTGCGGGTGATCTACATCAGCGGCACCCACATTGCCGTCCGCCGCCGCACCCTGGGGCAGCGGGAGCGGGCCTTGCTCAAGCCGTTCGCGATGGCGCATCTGCTAGGGGCGGTGCGGGATCTGGTGGGTTGAGACTACAGACTGGT
>CAXSEK010000445.1:0-2989 GCA_964235625.1 uncultured Acetobacteraceae bacterium | reverse complement strand
TGGCTGCGGGCTGCGTCCGTTTGCGTCGCCAATGCCGGGTCCACCCACCAGGTGGAGAAGTCGAGCCCGGTGCGGGGGATCTTGGCCGGGTGGCCGAAGCGGTTCCAGTAGGCGAGCCAAACGGCCCCCAGGTGCCATTGCGGGACCATGTACCAGTTCCACAGCAGCGTCCGGTCCAGCGCCTGCGCCGCCGCCACCAGGTCCGCGTGGGTGCCAGCGCCGACGACCTTAGCGACCATCGCGTCCACCACGGAGTTGCAGATGCCGGCCACGTTCTGCGTGCCCGGCGCGTTGGCGCTCTCGCAGCTCCAGTAATCGACCTGCTCGTTGCCGAGCGACTCGCTCTCCGGGATCTGCGCCACGGCCATGTCGAAATCCAAATCGTCCATGCGCTTCTGGTACTGCGCCGGGTCCACCGTGCGGATGTGGGCGTCGATGCCGAGGCGGCCGAGCCACTGCACGTAGGGCAGGCCGATGCGCTCGAATTGCGGCGTGTCCAGCAGGATCTCGAAGCTCATCTGCTGCCCGGTGGCGTCCACCAGCTTGCGGTCCTTGATCGTCCACCCCGCCGCCTTGAGCAGGTCGAACGCGCGGCGCAGCCCCTCGCGGTTGTTGCCGGAGCCGTCCGTCACCGGCAACGTGAACGGCGTGGTGAAGAGTTCGGGCGGCAGCTTGTCACGGAACGGCTCAAGCAGGGCCAGCTCGGCCCCCTGCGGCATGCCGGTGGATGCGAACTCGCTGGTGCTGAAGTAGCTGTCGGTGCGGGTATACAGCCCGTAGAACAGCGTCTTGTTCATCCACTCGAAGTCGAACACCTCGTCCATTGCCTGGCGGGTACGCGGGTCGGCAAACATCTTGCGGCGGGTGTTCATGGCGAAGGCTTGCATGCCGGTCGGCAGGTGCACCGGCAGCACCTCCTTCTTCACCAGCCCCTTGTCGATCGCGGGGAAGTCATAGGCGGTGGACCAGGTCTTGGCAGTGTTCTCCTGCCGGAAATCCACCTGCCCGGCCTTGAACGCCTCGAACGCCACCGTCGGGTCGCGGAAATACTCGTAGCGGATGGTGTCGAAGTTGTTCAGCCCGCGGCCGGTCGGCATGTCTGCCGCCCACCAGGCCGGGTCCCGCCGGTAGGTGATGGTGCGGCCGAAATCGGTGTGGTCCACCTTGTACGGCCCGCTGCCCACCGGCGGGTCGGAGAGCGGGGCGGAGAAGTCCCGCCCCGCCCACCAATGCTCGGGCAGCACCGTCACCTGGCCCAGGATCTGCGGCAGTTCGCGGTTTTCGGCGGTCTTGAAGTGGAACACCACGGTGCGGGCATCGGTCGCCTGCGCGTCGCTGACGTCCCCCCAATAGGTGCGGTAGGATGGCCGCCCCTTCTCCCGCAGCGTGTTGAACGACCACACCACGTCCGAGGCCAGCACGGGGGTGCCGTCGCTGAAATGCGCGTTGGGGCGCAGCACGAAGGTGACGGAGAGGTGGTCGGCCGGGACCTCGATGCTCTGCGCGAGGTGGCCGTATTCGGAGGCCGGCTCGTCCAGGTTCGGGATCATCAGCGTCTCCCACACCCGGCCGATCCCCGTGGCGGGCGAGCCGCGCACCACGAACGGGTTCAGGCTGTCAAAGCTGCCGATCGCCGCGAGCGAGATGGACCCGCCTTTCGGCGCAGCCGGGTCGGCATCCGGAAAATGGGTGAAGTCGGCCGGCAGCGCGACCGGTCCGAGCAGCGACAGGCCGTACGTGGGTTCAGCCGCGGCCGGCAGCGCCAGGAGCAGGCCGGCCATGAGGGCGATCAGGCGCAAGCGGTATCCTCCAGGGCGTGGATGGCGGCAGGTAGCAAGGCCGGGTCACCCACGGCGAGCACGGTGCCGTCGCTGCCGGCATGCAGGGGGCGGCCGGCCCAATCGGTGATGCGTCCGCCGGCGCCCTCGATCACGGGGACCAGCGCCGCCCAATCCCACAGTTTCAGCGTCGCCTCCGCCACCACGTCGATCTGTCCCAGCGCCAACAAGGCGTAGCCATAGCAGTCCCCGCCCCAGGTCACACGGCGCACCTGGGCGGCGAGCCGGCCGAACCGGGCTTGCTCCGCCTCACGAAGGATGGCGGGGGAGGTGCAGCTCAGCTCGGCGTCGCCCAGCTTGGGGCAGGGCCGGACGCCGGCGCGGCCATATTGACCGAGGAAGCGGGTGGGCTTGCCGGCGATGGCAAGCCAACGCTCACCGGTGATGGGCTGGTCGATCAGGCCGAGCACGGGGGTGTCGCCGTCCAGCAGGGCGATCAACGTGCCGAAGGTCGGGCGGCCGGTGATGAAGGCGCGGGTGCCGTCAATCGGGTCCAGCACCCAGCGGTAGCGCGCCCCTGGCCGCTCCTCGCCACCCTCCTCGCCCAGGATCGCGTGGTCCGGGAACTGACTGGCCAGCACCGCCCGCATGGCCGCTTCCGCGTCGCGGTCGGCGACGGTGACGGGGCTCTCGTCACCTTTCAGCTCGGCCTGGGCGCCGGCGCGGAACCAGCGGCGGATCACCGCCCCCGCCGCATCGGCGGCCCGGGTCGCCGCGCCAGCCGCGTCCTCCAGCAGCAGCGCCGTGCTACTTCGCGAGCTGCGGCAGCGGGTTGGGCTGCGTCTGCGCGCTGGGCGTCGACGGCAGGGTGTGCGCCTGCGGCGGCTGCTGCGAGTTGTCCGTCTGCTGCTGCGACTGGTTCTGCGTGGCGGAGGGCTGGTTGTTCTGCTGCCCGCTCACCGCCGATTGCGCGCCGGCCGCCACCGGCACCGCCAGCACGCAAGCCAAGACCATCATCCGGATCATCGCCGCACTCCCTCTGCCGCCGTCGCACGTCGATTGCACGCCGCTGCCGGCATACCTAAGCTGCGCCGCGCCGTTTGCAAACACGCCTCCCTCCCGCCCGTAGGCCCCCGTTGAACCCCATCATCGTCATCCCCGCCCGCATGGCGTCCACCCGCCTGCCCGGCAAGCCGCTGGCCGATATTGCC
>CAXSEK010000444.1:0-2991 GCA_964235625.1 uncultured Acetobacteraceae bacterium | reverse complement strand
GCCGCGGCGGGGGCGATCTCCAGCTCGCAATCACCCTCCACGAACTCGAACACGTCCTGGATGGCCTGCTCCGGATGGACCGTCTGCAGCTCTACCGTCCAGCTGAGATAGGCGCCCTCGGGATCGAGTTCCGGCAGGCCGGGTAAGGCGGTCGCATCGAGGGTGACGACCGTCGTCCCGAGCAGCCCCAGTTCACGCAGCAGCAGGGCGGCGTCGTTGGCCTTGGCATACATCGCGGGACGCGGCCGGAACCGGACGGTCCAGGCCACGACGTCGGGGATGGTGAACTGGACCGGATGGAAGTCAAAACCCGAGAACCCATCGTCAGCGGGTGCCACGGCCGGCGTCTCGGGCGCCTGCACGACACCGAGTTCTGCTTCGGTGAGCGCGGCCAGTTCGGCCGCGGTATCCGCAACGCGCCGCTCGTCCGGACTATTGCCCCCGCGCGCGCCCCGGACGAGGTCGGCCAGGACGTCCGCCGCGCGCAGCATCGTTTTCAGCATGTCCGGGGTTGGGGACAACCGGTCCGACCGGAGGGCGTCCAGCGCCGTCTCGAACACATGGGCGAAGCGGACGAGACTGTCGAGGCCGAAGGCGCCGGCGCCGCCCTTCACGGAATGCACCGCCCGGAACACGGCGTTGACGGTCTCGCCGTCACTCGCGCCGTTCTGGAGCGCGAGCAAGCCGCTCTCCAGTTCCGCGAGCTGCTCCTCGCATTCCTGGAAGAAGGTCTGCCGGATGGCCTCCATCGGATCCATGGCGGGCTACGCCGCCACGCGCCGCAGGGCGTCGACGAGCTTGGCCGGGTTGAACGGCTTGACGATCCAACCCGTGGCGCCGGCCTCGCGCGCCCTCGCCTTCTTCGTGCCGTCACTCTCCGTGGTCAGCACCAGGATCGGAATGGCGCGGTGGCGGCTATCCTTGCGCACGCCCTCGATGAAGCCGAAGCCATCCATCCGCGGCATGTTGATGTCTGTGACGATCACGTCCGGCTGCTCGCCCTGCAGCACCGCGAGCCCGTCCACGCCGTCCACCGCCTGGATGACCCGGTAGCCGGCTTCGGACAGGGCCAGATGCAGCATATCCCGCATCGTGCGCGAGTCGTCCACAGTCAATACGGTCTTGGTCACGCGCTTGCCTCCCTGACGGAATGGGCGAAACTGGATGCGCCGAAAATGTGGGCAGCCTCGGTGAATGCCTGCGACGGGGTCTCGATCCGGAACGGCTGGCCGTCCGCCTCCCAGGTGTGCCGTGCGGCGAGCAGCACCTGGAGGCATTGTGCGCCAAGCCGTTCGACAGCCGAACCATCGAGGATGAGGGGAGCCCCCCGTCGGCTCAGCAGCAATGCGGCGAGCGGCTCAGCCTCGGTAAGGCCGAGGACCGGCGGCAAGATAGCTGGAGCGGGCTTGCTCCTTCTCGTGCTTCTCATTGGCGACGGCATGCGGTGCCGGGTGGCAGCACGCGGCTTGAAGCGGACCAATTCCTGCGACCCATGCGCCACTCCGTTCCCTGCCGGCAACCGGTGCAGCCCGACGGGGGCGGCAGGCGGCGCGATCGGCTGATGGAGGGCAGATTACGGGAGGGCTGGTTGAGAACCGGTTAACGGCGGGCGTGCTGCCGTTGGTTTTAACCGTTCGCGAGAACCGCGCCGACCCAGTGCGCGGCGGCAAGCGTCGCGGCATCCTCCCCGATACGGCCCACGATCTGCAGCCCGAGCGGGCCCGTATCGACGGGGATCGTGACGCAGGGGATGCAGGCAGCTCCAGATCGGGTTCCAGGGCCCGCCTGGACGCGAGCGGCGTTCGCGGTCAAGTCAGCGGAGTCCATCGGCTGGCGCCGAAAGGGTTTGTTTACGCGATTGCCCTAGATAGGTCGCGAGCACCCGAGGGTCGTCGCACAGGGCGGCGGCTGGGCCGGAGACGGTGATGCGGCCCATCTCGAGCACGGCACCCTCATCGGCGAGGGCGAGGGCGGCGCGGGCGTTCTGCTCCACCAGCACCATGGCCAGGCCGTCCCGCCGCAACTGGTCGAGCGTGCGGAAGATGTCGCGGACGATGCGGGGGGCGAGACCGAGGCTCGGTTCGTCCAGCAGCAGCAGGCGCGGCCGGCCCATCAGCGCGCGGCCGAGGGCGAGCATCTGCCGCTCGCCGCCCGAGAGCGTGCCGGCGCACTGATGGCGGCGTTCCTGCAGCCGGGGGAACACGGCGAACACGTCCCGCAGGACGGCCCCCCGCCGGGCGTAGGCGCCGAGCTCGAGGTTCTCGGCGACACTCATGTCGGCGAACAGGGCGCGGGTCTCCGGCACCAGCAACAGGCCGCGCGCGACGAGTTCCTCGGTCGCGGTGGCACCGATCTCCACGCCGTCGAAGCGCCGGGTGCCGGTGGCGGGCAGCAGGTTCATGATCGCGTGCATCGCCGTAGTCTTGCCGGCGCCGTTGGGCCCGATCAGGGTCACAATCTGGCGGTCGTGCACGGCGAGGTCGATCCCGTGCAGCACCGTGGCGCGGCCGTACCCGGCGCGCAGGCCGGTGACCTGCAGCAGCGCGGTCACTCCACGCCGCCGAGATAGGCGTCCAGCACGCGGGGATCAGCCTGGACCTGCTCGGGGCACCCCTCGGCGATCTTGCGGCCGAACTCCATCACCACGACGCGGTCCGCCAGGCCCATTACGAACTCCATGTCGTGCTCGACCAGCAGCACCGCGACGCCTTCGGTGCGGAGGATCCGGAGGCGGGCGGCCAGGTCCTGCTTCTCCGGGAGGCGCAGGCCGGCGGCGGGTTCGTCCAGCAGGAGCAGCGCCGGGTGGAGGCAGAGGGCGCGGGCGATCTCCACGATGCGCTGCTGCCCGAGCGGCAGGTCCCCTGCCAGGCGGTGCAGAACGGTGCCGAGGCCGAGCCGTTCGGCCTGGCGGGCGGCGTCGGCGAGGAGGTGCCGCTCCTCCGGCCGGTCGAGGCGCAGCATGGCGGCGAGGATGCCGGCGTGGCCGTGGAT
>CAXSEK010000443.1:0-2999 GCA_964235625.1 uncultured Acetobacteraceae bacterium | reverse complement strand
AGGCCAGGACGAGCGGGATCGCCTCGGCGTTGAGGTGGATCAGGTTGATCCTGGCACGGCGCAGCTTGGAGCTGACCCGTTTGGCGTTGAAGCCAGCCGGCGCCGGGTTGTCCATGTCGAAATCATAGGCCGAGGCATCCGGGAAGTGCTTCAGGATCGCGTCGAACGAGAGCCGCGTCGCCTGGCCCAGTCCGGACGCCTTATGCAGCGGCCCGATGACCTGGACCGAAACGGGCTCGAGTGAGGCAGCCTCGGGGCCGAGCCCGACATTGGCGTAGCGGTGGCCCTCCGCCGTCAGCGTGACGCTCTTGCCGCGGGCGATGTCGAAGCCGACCGCCTTGATCGCGTCCTCGTAGTGGGACACCACGCCCATCGCAGCGCCGCCGTCGAAGACTTGCCGGACCAGGACCTCGAACATCGACCGCCCGCCCGTCTGCGCGCGGAGCATCTGCTGCAGCCACGAGCGGGGCACGTATTGCAGGATCGAAGGCTGACGCGATGCATCCAGCAGCAGCAGCACGTAGTAGATGCAACGATCCTGCTCGTAGTCGAGGTGAAGGAAGTGCCAATCCACCCGCCGGTTGAAGTAATGCTCCATGAATCGGCTGAGCGGGTACTTCAGAAGTCGCCAGCGTTCCGGTATCTCGCTCAGGGCCTGGATGTAGCTGGAATGCACGAGGCAATCGTCCACCCATAGCTCCCGGCTGCGCTGGATCGCCCACCAGTAGATCACATCGATATAGCCGTCCGGCGACCGGAGATTGAGGCGGCCGAGCAAAGCGGGGTTTTCGAGCAGATAGATCCAGGTGATCCGGCTCAGATGGTAGTGCTGGCCGCCGTAGATCATCGGCTCGTTCAGATAGGCGATCTCGGTCGCGGACAGCGGCGACCGCTGCTGCGCCCGCATCCGGACATAGGCCTCCAGGTACCATTTGAGGAAATGGTCCGTCTCGACCGAGGATTGCGCGACATCGTAGCGATCCTCCACGCGCAACCGCCGACGCGTGTAGTCCGAGTATTTGGAGATGGTGGTCTTGTGCAGGCCGAGACTGGTTCCCGCGGTCGGCTCGAACAGCGGTGCGATCGCCCGGCCGGCGATCGCCACCAGGTCGGACACGCCCCACCCCGCCCGGCCACGCTCATACAGGTCATCGACCAATCTCGGGATGTGCTTGCCCAGATGCTGCAGGGTCGCCGCCGACAGGACGACGCTGTCCGAAACGGTCGGGCGCATCTCGATCGTGGCGAACGCCCCACCCGGCCGGTCCGCGATGCTGGCGCTGATCACCAACGCACCCTCAGCGGCAAGCATGTGAGAGCCGGTGAAGTCCACCGTGAGGCCGTGGCGTCCGGCGCCCTTGCCGGCAGCCTCAAGGTCGATGCGGTATTCGTTGGCTACGAACCGGCCAAACAGGCGGTCGTTGATCAGCACGTCCACCACCATCGCGACGTCCGGCAGCGCCGCGTCCCGGCACCAGAGATGCATCAGCGTGCCATCCAGCCGGTCGATGCTGCCTTCGATCGAGGCGGAGCTATGGGACGGCGCAGACTCGGGGTCGGGCATCGTCACACCACTTGCAAACGGCATACACGGGACGGCAGGCGGCAGTTTTTCGGCCGGCGATGACCGATCTCGAGCGGTCGGCTCACGTCACGATCATCAAAGCCCGACCCTCGCCCCAATTACCCAGCCAAGTGTCCATCTTGGCAGATGAGCAGGCCCGGTGGAAAGCCAGGCGAGCCGCCCACCCGCACCGGAAACTTCGCCGCTCTCCGCCGCAGGTCATGACGGCCCGCCAACTGTCTCAACTTGCGTTGCTGCCAAGTCCTGGATGGCGGCCACCACGGCGCCCGGCACCTCCTGCGGCAGGTTGTGCCCGGCGCCGGCGATGATCCGGCGCTCATAGACGCTGGTGAAATACCGGCCATGCTGTTCGGAGCTGGACGGGGGCGACACGCCGTCATCGGCCCCGTGCAGCACGATGGACGGCACGGTAATCGGCGGCTGGGTAGCCAGAAGCCGCTCCCACGCATCGGCCGCCGGGTCACCGGGGACCAGGGCAAAGCGATGGCGGTAGGAGTGCAGCACCACGTCCACGAAATCGGGATTGTCGAAGGCGGCGGCGCTGCGCTCGAACGTCGCATCGTCGAACGCCCAGCCCGGCGACCACAACCGCCAGAGCAGGCGGCAGACTGCCCGCCGATCCTGCGTCAGCCCGGCCCGGCCACGCTCACCGTGAAAATAGTATTGATACCACAGCTGGTATTCGGCCTCCGGCGGATGCGGCGTGGCGGCGGAGGCGATGTCCTGGATGTTGTAGCCGCCACAACTCACCAGGCCACACACCCGCTCCGGCTGGAGTGCCGCGACGACGCAGGCTGCGCGCCCGCCCCAGTCATACCCCGCCAGGACCGCGCGCTGCAGGCCCAACGCGTCCATGAACGCCAGCAGATCCAGGCCGAGCGAGGCCTGCTGCCCCGAGCGCATGGTGTCGGCCGACAGGAAGCGCGTCGGCCCGTAGCCGCGGAGGTACGGCGTGATCACCCGCCATCCCAACCCCGCCAAAGCGGCCGCTGCCGCATCATAGGCGTGGATATCGTAGGGAAATCCGTGCAGCAGGATGGTGGGCGGGCCATCTGATGGCCCAGCCTCCTCGTACGCGATAGAGAGGAACTCCGTCCGTGTGTGGCGCATATGCAACTCACGAAATTTGTGAACCGAATCACATTTGAGTGATGATCCATTTGACATACAAGCGCCCGCTGAAAGAGCCAGTCGGAGCGCCCGATGCAAGCCGACGATACGAGACCAAGCGCTGACATCATCCCGTTCGTTCCGCGCGTCGGAAATGACAACCGCTTCACCGCGGCCGACCGCCTGGATGTGCTGAGCTGGGAGGCGCGGGACCAGGGTGGCGTACGGCTCGCCATCTACAAGCGCCGGCACGACGACCCGCCGGAAGTGGGCGAGTTCGCCAGCTTCTACCCGCCCGATGCGC
>CAXSEK010000442.1:0-3011 GCA_964235625.1 uncultured Acetobacteraceae bacterium | reverse complement strand
ATCACCAGCCCGAGTGAGAACGCCGAATCACGAAATAGCCGCATGTTCACCAGCGGTGACCGCCCGCGGTGGTGCAGATGCAGCTCGAACACCACGAACGCCGCCAGCAGCGGCAGCGTGAGCCCCTGCATGGCCAGGCTCCACCAGGGCCAGCCCAGCCCCGCCCCCTCCACCAGCGGATAGATCAGGAAGCCTAGCGTAAGGGTTGCCAGCACGATCCCGCCGATATCCAGCGTCGGCCGCCCCTGCGCCCGGGACTCGCGCAGGGCGCGGGCCGCGAAGAACAGCGCCACCGCCCCCACCGGCACGTTGACCAGGAAGATCGGCCGCCAGCTCAGCCCGGCGATGTCGGCTTGCACCAGCGCGCCACCGACCAACTGCGCCGCGATGGAAGCCAGCCCGAGCGTGGTGCCGAAATACCCGATCGCCCGCGCCCGCTCGCCCTCCGGGAAGGTTACCCGGATGATCGCTAGTACCTGCGGGTTCATCAACGCCGCGGCCAGCCCCTGCAGCACGCGCGAAGCGATCAGCATTCGCGGGGTGGTGGCCAGGCCGCATAGCGCTGAGGCGATGGTGAAGCCGACCATCCCCCCCACGAACAGCCGCTTGCGGCCATACAGGTCCCCGAGCCGCCCGCCCGTGATCAGCAGGATGGCGAAGGCCAGCCCGTAGCCGGCGACCACCAGCTCCAGATCCTCCGGCCGCGCGCCCAGATCCACATGCATGGCCGGCAGCGCCACGTTGACCACAAAGAAGTCGAACGCCGGCAGGAACGCGCCGGTTAGCAGCACAATCAGCGCCGGCCAGCGGTTCGGGTCCGGCGCCTCCTCCTGGGAGGGCACGGCAATCTCGCCCGAGACATCGTTCACGGCAGCACTTTACCCGGGTTCATCAGTCCTAGCGGGTCGAGCGCCGCCTTGATCTTGCGCATCGCCTCCAGCTCCGCCCCGCCGCGCCAGCCCGGCATCATGTATGGCTTCAGTTGTCCCACCCCATGCTCCGCGGAGAACGAACCGTCCAGCTCCTGCACGATCGAACCCACCGCATCCATGATGTCGTGGTCCCGGGCGAGGAATGCCGCGCCGTCCATCCCCACCGGCTGCTCGAAGTTGAAGTGGATGTTGCCGTCGCCGATATGGCCGAACGCTACGCACCGCACCCCGGGGATCAGCGCTCCCACCGCCGCCTCCCCCCGGCGCAGCAGCTCGGGCACCCGGGAGACGGGCACCGACACGTCGTTCTTCACCGAGGCGCCCTCGCGCTTCTGCGCCTCCGCGTGTTCCTCGCGCAGCTTCCAGATCGCCAGGCGCTGCCCGTCGCTCGCGGCTACGGCGGCGTCCGTGACCGTGCCGGCCTCGAACGCCTGCTCCAGCACCCCCTCCAACGCCGGGCGGAGATCTTCGCCGCCGCGTGCCGTGGCGAGTTCGACCAGCGCGTAGTGCGCGGCGGGCGCGATGGGCAGGCTCGCGCCGGGGATGTGCCGGGTCACCAGCTCCATGCCGGCGCCGCTCATGTATTCGAACGCCTGCACCGCCGCCGGGTCATGCCGCTGAAACAGGGCGAACAGGTCCAGGGCCGCATCCACCGAGGGCAGGGCGCACAACGCCACTTCCCGCTGCCGGGGCTGCGGCGCCAGCTTCAACACGGCGGCGGTGATGAAGCCGAGCGTGCCCTCCGAGCCCACCAGCAGCTGGCGCAGGCAGTAGCCGGTGTTGTCCTTGCGCAGCCGGCGCAGCCCGTTCCACACCGAGCCATCCGGCAGCACCGCCTCGAGCCCGAGCACCAGGTCCCGCGCGTTGCCGTAGCGCACGGTGTTGTTGCCGCCCGCATTGGTCGCGAGCACGCCGCCTATCGTGGCCGTGCCCTCCGAGGAGATCGACAGCGGCAGCAGGCAGCCGGCCTCCGCCGCTGCGTCCTGCGCCGCTTTCAGCGTGGCCCCCGCCTCCACCGTCAGCGTCATGTCCACTGCGTCCGCGCCGCGCACCCGGTTCATGCGGGCAAAGCTGACCACCACCTCGCCCGGCCCGCTTGGCACGCCGCCGCCGACCATGCTGGTGTTGCCACCCTGCGCCACCATCGCCACGCCGCGCCGCACGCAAACCCCCACCGCCTCGGCTAGCTCCGTAGCAGAGCCTGGGCGCAGCACGGCGAGCGGTGGATGGTCGAACAGCCGCCGCCAATCCTGCCCGGCCGCCGCCCGCTCGGACGCACCGGTCAGCATCCCGCGCGGGCCGAGGATGCCGTGGAGCTCGCCGAGCAGGTCGGCCGGAAGGGGCATATCGGGCAAGGCGTGGCTCCTGTAGCGCGGCGAACAAGTGGGAGGGCGGGGGAGGGCGGGCAAGGTTACGGCGCAGCCAGGTGGCGCGCCAGCCGCGTTCCATTGCATACAGGGCGAAACGGAGAGCCCCAATGAGCGACCGCCCGATCACCCTCTTCCACGCCCCGCATACCCGGTCCAGCGGCGTGATGGCGCTGCTGGAGGAGTTAGGCGCCCCATACACACTGCAAGTGCTCGACCGCGGCAAAGGTGAGAACACCTCCCCCGCCTACCGCGCGATCAACCCGTTGGGCAAAATCCCCGCGGTGCAGGACGGCTCGGCGATCGTCACAGAGCAAGTCGCCATTTTCATTCATCTGGCGGACCTGTTCCCCGCCGTCGGACTGGCCCCCGCGATCACCGACCAGGCACGCGGGCCCGATCTGCGATGGATGGCCTTCTACGCCGCCGCCTTCGAACCCGCCCTGGTGGACAAGGCGCGCGGCGTCGAACCCGGCCCACGCGCGATGAGCCCCTACGGCAGCTATGACGAAGTGATCGACATCCTCGCCGCTGCACTACAACCCGGTCCCTATCTGCTGGGCAGCACGGTCTCGGCCGCGGACATCCTGTGGGGCGGTGCCCTATCCTGGACCATGGCGCTCAAACTCGTCCCATCACGGCCGGAGTTCACCGCCTACGCAGCCCGCATCGCCGAGCGCCCGGCTGTAGCAAAGGCCCGCGCCAGAGACGA
>CAXSEK010000441.1:0-3013 GCA_964235625.1 uncultured Acetobacteraceae bacterium | reverse complement strand
CGTTGTGGCGACCGTGCTGGACCGGCTCGGCACCGCGCCTGAGCGCACCCTGTTCGTGGCAGGCTCTCCCGCCGACGTGCCAGGCGCCACCGGCGTCGGCATGCCGGTGTTCTGGCACAACCGTGCCGGCCTGCCGTTCGTCGCCGACGGTGCGCGCCCCTTCCTTGTGGCCGACACCCTCCACCCACTCCTGGAGCTGGCGTGATGACCGACATCTCCGGCCTGGAGTTCCTGGACACCCCGCGCCTGCTGCTCGACCGGGAACGGTTGGAGCGGAACGCCCGCCGCATGCGCGAGCGGTGCGACGCCCTTGGCGTGGCGCTTCGTCCGCATCTCAAGACAGCAAAGTCGGTCGAGGTGGCGCGGCTAGCCGGCGGTGGCGAGCCCGGCCCCGTCACCGTCTCGACGCTTGCCGAGGCGGAGTACCTGGCCGCGGCAGGATGGCGCGACATCCTGTATGCGACGGCCATGGCGCCGGCCAAGGTGGCCCGTGCCGCCCGCATCCAGCGCGACGCGGGCGCCGCCCTGCGGCTCGTCGTGGACAGCGTGGCGGCCGCGTCGATGCTGGCGGCAGAGGCGGCGGAGCACGGGGCGTCGTTCGGCTGCCTCGTCGAGGTGGACTGCGGCGAGCACCGCAGCGGCACCGCCCCAGCCTCCGCGGAGATGGCGGCGGTTGCCGAAACGGTGGCGGCCGGCGCACCCCACCTGCGGCTGGACGGCGTGATGACCCACGCCGGGCACTCCTACGCCCTGGACGACCTCGCCGGGCTGCAGGCCGTCGCGGAGGCGGAGCGGGCGGCGGCCGTGTCCTCGGCGGAGATGCTGCGCTCGCTCGGGCACCCCTGCCCGATCGTCAGCGTCGGCTCCACGCCCACGGTCCTGCTCGCCGGGCACCTGCGCGGCGTGACCGAGGCCCGGGCAGGCATCTACCTGTTCTGGGATCTCGCCCAACTGTCGCGCGGCCTGTGCGCGCAGGCGGACATCGCTGTCTCCGTGCTGGCCACCGTGATCGGCCATCAGCGGCGCGGACCCAGCCTGGTGCTGGATGCCGGCGCCCTGGCGCTGTCCAAGGACATCGGGGCCAACCGCCTCATGCCGGACGCCCACTACGGCTGGGTGTGCGACACGGTGACGCTGCGGCGTCTCGGTGCGCTGTCGGTCGGGACGGTGCACCAGGAGCATGGCACCGTGCCGGTGCCGGACGAGGACTGGTTCGACCGCCTTCCGGTGGGCAGCACCGTGCGCATCCTGCCCAACCACGCCTGCCTGACCTGCGCACCCTATCCGGCCTACGACGTGGTGGCGGATGGCGTCGTGGTGGACCGCTGGAACCGCACCGGCGGCTGGTAACGACAACAAAGGACGCACGATGACGCCGAAGCTGACCGAGGTGCGCTGCGCCGAAGCCCCACCGCCCGGCGGGCACTATGCGCAGGGTGTGCTGCACGGCAATCTGCTGCACGTGTCTGGGCAGCTCGGGGTCACCCGCGACACGCTGGACCCTGATGCGGTGCCGGTGGCCGAGCAGATGGTCTTTGCGCTGGGTAATATCGAGCGCATCGCCCGTGTCGTCGGCGCAGGGCGCGCGGACGTTGTGAAGTGCACGGTGTTCGTGGCTGGCATCGAGCATTGGGAGGAGGCGAACCGGACCTATGCCGCCTTCTTCGGCGCGCACCGTCCGGCCCGCTCCGTGGTGCCGTGTAGCCCACTGCACTTCGGCGCCAAGATCGAGATTGAGGCCGTCGTGGCGGTCGGCGGATGAGCGGCGCGCGGGCGGGCAAGCCGGGCGAACACCTGGTCCGGCGGTAGGCGCCGGCTCGTGCAAGCGCTTTCCGCCCTCAGGCCCTCCGAGCGGATCGTGGATTCCGTTCACGCAGCCCTTCGTGACGCCATCCTTGACGGCTCACTGGCGCCGGGCCAAGCCCTGTCCGTGCCCGAGCTGTCGCGCCAGCTCGACGTGTCGCGCAGCCCGGTGCGCGAGGCAGTCCTGGCTCTGGTCGCCGAAGGGCTGGCGGTCGAGCAGCCGCGGCACGGGGTCACCGTGGCCGAGATCGACGCGGCCGATATGCTGGAGATCCACGAGGTGCGCGAGGGCGTCGAGGGGCAGGCCGCGCGATTGTGCGCAGAGCGCGCCGGCCCTGCGGTGCTGAGCCAGCTTGCAGCGCTGCTGCAGCGGCAGGCGGGTATCGTGGGGCGGGGCGATGCGCCGGGCTGGTTCCGGACCAATGCCGACTTCCACCGACTGGTCGCCGCAGGCGCCAGCAACCGTCGCCTGTCCGAGATGGTGCTGGTGCTGGAAGGCCAGATGTGCCTGGGGTTGCGGCAGGTGTCTTCGGACCAGGACCAGCGCCGACGGGGCCTAAGCGAGCACCAGGCCATCCTGGCCGCGATCACCGGTCGCGAGCCGGACGCCGCGGAGCGGCTGATGCGCGAGCACATCCGCCGCACGAGGGAGAGGCTTTCCATGCAGCCTGGCTGATTGCAACCGCGTTGCTGCGGCGGTTCTCTGGCAGCAAACGTGCGAGGATGGGGGCGGATAATTGTGTGCACTGATGTCAGCTAAACATTGCGCATTACTATTGTTAACACTACAGTAACTCAGTAAAAGAAGAGCTGGGCTGACCCTTCCTGGCGTTGTTCCGGGCGCTGCTGCTGGCAACATAGTACGACCTCTCGGACGTGCGCCTGGCCAAGCCGCTGGATAACCGGAACAGCTTTCGTCGGTTCTGTGGCTTCGGGTCTTATGAGCCCACTCCTGAGCGCACTGCCTTCGTGCGCTTCCGGCGTGTCCTGATCCGCCTGGACCTGGACCGAGTGCTGTTCGAGGCGGTCGCGCGTCAGCTTGATGCAAGCGGCGTGGTCGTCCGCACCGGCACTCTGGTGAATGCAACGCGGCTTCCGTCGGTTAGCATCCAGCACGATACCGAAGCCAGGTGGGTGGGCCACAAACGGCGCAAGCCGGCGCAGGGAGGCAAAGCCCATGTCACGACCGACCAGGAAGCAGTGTTGATCC
>CAXSEK010000440.1:0-3027 GCA_964235625.1 uncultured Acetobacteraceae bacterium | reverse complement strand
GGGCCATGGCCGGGGCCGACATGGTGCGCGCCGCCGTGCTGCTGGCCCTGGTGGCATGGTGGCTGGCAAGCGGCGGTCCACCGCCAGCCGGGCTGGCCGTGGCCATCGTGGTGCTCGCGGCCGGTGAGGCGGTATTCCGCCCCGCCCTGGCGTCCACACTTCCGGCGTTGCTGCCGGACCGCGTGCTGCTCCCGGCCGCCAATGCGCTGTTCGACACCACGGAGCGATCGGCCCGCCTGCTCGGCCCCGGGCTGGTGGGGGTGCTGGCGGGCACACTGCCCGTCGTGCATTTCTTCTCGCTCGACGCCGCGAGCTTCCTGCTCTCGGCCACGGCGATCCTCGGCCTGGGTCGCGGCGCCCGGCCGGTGTCGCGGCCGCATGCCTCGCTGCTGGCCAGTATCGGGCGTGGCTTCGCGGTGGTGCGGGGGCACCGGCTGCTCTGGTCGGTGCTGCTGGTCAGCGGACCGGTAAACGGGCTCTGGGTCGGTGCCTTCTACCTGGCGCTGCCGCTGTTGATCGAGCGCGCGGGCATCACCGGCCCCGGCGGAACCGGCCTCGGCGCGTTCGGCCTGGTGATCTCGGCCTATGGCTGCACCAACCTGTTGACCACGCTTGCGGTAGGCAGCCGCGCACTGCCGGCGCATCCCGGCCGCATGATGTTCACCGGCTCGGTGATAGTCGGGCTGGGCACGGCAGCGCTCGCGCTCGGCACCGTCGCGGGATTACTTGCCATGATGGCGGCCGCGGCGCTCGGCGCGGTCGGTGGCCCGATGAAGGACATCCCCGCCGCAGTCCTGCGCCAGACCGACCTGCCGCCTGGCGAGATCGCGGCGGCGATGCGGGCGTTCATGGTCGTCAGCTACGGCGGCGTTCTCGTCGCCATGCTGCTAGCACCCACCGCCGCCCACGTCCTCGGCCCGCAACGCCTCGTGCTGCTGTGCGGCGCGGGACTGATGGTACTCGCGTTATGGGGCCTGCAGCGCCATTGGCATGACGCAACGCGGACGGCTTTCTCGTGATCGATTGACGGCTTTCATGGTCCGGTGAGGCCGTAGTTACCGTGCCGGCGGCATCCCGGGCATCGCTGGCATCGTCATGCCGTTGGGGATCGCCGGCATCGCCATGCCATTCGGCAACGCGGGCATCCCAGCCGGCATCTGCGGCATCGAACGTTGCTGCGCCGCGACCATCTTGGCCGAATCCGAGAGCTTCCCGCATAGCGCCTGCACGCTGGTATGGGTCTGGCTCGCCATCGAAGCGAGCGACATGGCGTTCCCGTTGTTCAGCAGGCTGCCCGTCTTGCCGGTTGCCTCGGCCGCCGTCGGCCCGCTCGTATCGGCACTTGGCGGCAGGCTGGACAAGCTGGCCTTCTGCGCATCGACGGCCGCCTGGTCGGCCCAACCTTTGCCCTGGCAAAACTCCATCACCCCGACCTGGTTAGCGCCCATGAGCCGCGCCATCTGCATAGGGTCTGTTTGTGCCATGGCGGCAACCGGCAGCATCGCACCGGCAATCATCAGAAAACGCAGCATCATGGGCAGGTCCTCGCGGTTCAGCCCTAGCGTTACCATACGGCCACGGGCCGGACCACTGCCCGCTGTCGTCACGCCGGCCCGTTCTCCACCATCCGCATCAATGTCTCCAGCCGGTCTGCCTCCGCCACCGGCTTGTCCGGCCGCAACCGCGCCACCCGCGGAAACCGTAGCGCCACCCCCGATTTATGCCGGTTGGACAGTTGCGCTGCGTCGAACGCAATCTCTAGCACCAAGCCACGCTCCACCTCCCGCACCGGCCCGAACCGGTTGGTGGTATGGTTGCGGATCCAGCGGTCGAGCTGCACCAGCTCGGCATCGGTGAACCCGCTATACGCCTTGCCGACCGGCACCAGCTCGCCATCCTCCCGCCACAGCCCGAACGTGTAGTCCGAGTAGAACGAGGACCGCTTGCCGTGCCCGCGCTGCGCATACATCACCACCGCGTCAATCGTCAGCGGGTTGCGCTTCCACTTCCACCATTGCCCCTTCGGACGGCCCGGCACGTACGCGCTATCCGCCCGCTTCAGCATCAACCCCTCGATCGAGGCCGCCCGCGTGCCGTCCCGGATCGCCGACAGCTCCGCCACCGACCCGAACGGGATCATGCCACTCAGATCCATCCGCTTCGGCTGCGTCCGCGCGAACCATTGCTCCAACCGGGCCCGGCGCGTGTCGAACGGCAAGGAGCGGATATCCTCGGGCCCGTCGAACAGCATGTCATACAGCCGGACATGCACCGGGAAGTCCTTCAGCATCTTGGCACCCACCGCCTTGCGCCCCAGCCGCTGCTGCAGGTCGGCGAACGGTGCCACGGCGCCCTCACGGACCACTAGCAGCTCGCCATCCAGCACGGCCTGGAAGTTCATCGTCTCCACCACCTCCGGGAACGTGTTGGATACATCCTCCGCCCCGCGCGAGTAGATCCGGCGCCCGCCGGGCACCGCCACCAGTTGCGCCCGGATGCCATCCCACTTCCACTCCGCCCGGAACGCCGCCGCGTCGAGCGCCGCCAGGTCCGGCGCCTCCAGCGGCTGGGCCAGCATCAACGGGCGGAACACCGGGGCACCCGCCGGGTCGGGCCGGTCCCCCCGGCCCTCCAGCCAGGCGAACAGCTTCAGGTAGGGCGGCGCGAGGCCGTGCCACACCTCCTCGATCTCGTCCGGCGCGATCCGGCCCTGCGTCAGTTCCGCCAGCGCGACCTTCGCCAGCCGCGCTGACGCGCCCACGCGCAGGCTGCCGGTGATCAGCTTCAACAACGCGTAGCGGCCGGACGCATCGGACGCATCCAGCCACCCGGCCACGATCCCCGGCAGATCGGTCTTCGGCGTGCTGATCAGCGTCTGGATCACTTCCGTCATGCCCGGCGAAGGCTGGTTGGTCGGGCGCGCCGGCCACATCAGCGCCACCGTGTCCGCCAGGTCCCCTACATAATCGTAGGACCAGGCAAACAGCACCGGGTCGGTCCGCGCTTCCGCCAGCCCACGGATCAGCA
>CAXSEK010000439.1:0-3042 GCA_964235625.1 uncultured Acetobacteraceae bacterium | reverse complement strand
AAGATGGAGCCGGTCATGCCTGAGGCCCCCCTCTTCCCCATCGTCGGCGTCGGTGCCTCAGCTGGCGGGATCGAGGCGCTCGAGGGTTTGTTCGGCGGCATCCCGGACGGTCCGGGCTTCGCGATCGTCGTCGTCACGCATCTCAACCCGTCGCATGAGAGCCTGCTGCACGAGATCATCGCGTGCTACACCCACATGCCAGTCCATATCGCGACCGACGGGGCCGCCGTGGTGGCCGGCAACGTCTACGTGCTGCCGGAACATGCCGTGCTGGGCATCGAGGGCGGCCGGCTGGTCGTCACGCGGCCCGAGCCGGCGCGGCGCGGGCGCAAGCCGATCGATGTGTTCTTCGCAGCCCTCGGCCGCGACCGCGGGGAGTGTGCCGCCGGCATCGTGCTGTCGGGCGGGGACGGAGACGGCACGCTCGGCATCAAGGTCATCAAGGAGCATGGCGGGCTGACCCTGGCGCAGGTCCATGACGGCCACGGCCCGGGGCATCCGGACATGCCGGACAGCGCCATTGCCACCGGCTACGTGGATTTCGCGCTGCCTGCCCACGCCATGGGCGCCCGGCTGGTGCAGTTCGCCCGGGACCTGGCGGCGCCGTCCGATCCCGCCGAGGGCACGACGCCCGACGCCCTGCGCGCCGAAATCTACACCATCCTGCGCAACCAGGTCGGCCACGACTTCGCCGGCTACAAGGCGCAGACCTTCATGCGCCGGGTGCAGCGGCGCATGCAGGTGACCCAGAGCGGCACGGCGCAGGGCTATGTGGCCCTGCTGCGGGCGGAGCCTGGCGAGGTGCAGGCGCTGTTCCGCGACCTGCTGATCAACGTGACCAGCTTCTTCCGTGACACGGGGGCGTTCGACAACCTAGCCACCCTGGTGATCCCCACGCTGTTCGAGGCGCGGGGTGCGACGGAGACCATCCGTGTCTGGGTGCCCGGCTGTGCCACGGGCGAGGAGGTCTACTCGATCGCCATCCTGTTGCGCGAGCACATGGACGGCCTCAGCGCCGCGCCGCGCGTGCAGGTATTCGCGACCGACATCGACGAGCACGCGCTCGGCGTGGCACGGGCGGGGCGCTACCCGGCAGCCCTGCTGGATGCCGTCAGCCCCGAGCGGAGGCGGCGCTACTTCGTCTCTGACGCCGGCAGCTACACGGTGGCCAAGGAGGTGCGCGAGCTGTGCATCTTCTCGCCACACAGCGTCATCCGGGACCCGCCATTTTCCCGCATGGACCTGGTTTCCTGCCGCAACCTGCTGATCTATCTCGGGGCCGACGTGCAGAGCCAGGTGATCCCCACCTTCCACTACGCGCTGCGCAATGGCGGCTTCCTGTTCCTCGGGACGTCCGAGACCGTGTCCCGGTTCCGTGAGCTGTTCACGCCGTTGGACAAGAAGCATCGCATCTTCCGCAAGCAGGACAATGTCACCGCCGCGATCCGGCTGCCCTTGATCGTGCGGGATCTGCAGCCGTCTGCCGCCGGGGCACCCTCCTTGCGGCAAAGCGTCACGGGCGGGGCGACACTGCGCCAGTCGGTGCACGCCCACGTGCTGGACCGGTTCGCCCCGCCGCACGTGGTGGTCAACCGCGACGGGGACGTGGTGTATTTCTCGAGCCGCACCGGCAAGTACCTTGAGGCGGCGGCGGGCGTGCCGAACCAGCAACTGCTGACCATGGCGCGCAAGGGGCTGCGGCTCGACCTGCGCACGCTGTTCCGCGAGGTGGTGGAGACGCGGCGCGTGGCGATGCGCGGCGGGGTTCCGGTGGAGAGCGAGGATGGCCGGGTCCAACTGGTCACCCTCACCATCGATCCGCTCGACGAGGGGGGGGACGAGCGGCTCTTTCTCGTGCTGTTCACCGACGAGGGTCCGACGGTCAGCCGCGAGGAGGCGGCGGCGCGCAGCCTGTCCACGCGCGACGGCGCGAGCCTGCAGCTCGAAGAGGAGTTGCGGGAGACGCGGGAGCGGCTGCAATCCCTGGTGGAGGAATACGAGACGGCGCTGGAGGAGCTGAAATCCTCGAACGAGGAGCTGCAATCGGTCAACGAGGAGTTCCAGTCCACCAACGAGGAGCTGGAGGCGAGCAAGGAGGAGCTGCAGTCCGTCAACGAGGAGCTGCACACGGTCAATGCCGAGCTGGCGGGCAAGGTGGACGCGCTGGACCGGACGAATGCCGATCTGCAGAACCTGTTCGACAGCACCAACGTCGCCACGGTCTTCCTCGATAGCCGGCTGGTGATCCGCAGCTACACGCCCGCTATCTCCCAACTGTTCAATATCCTGCAGAGCGACCGAGGCCGCCCGATCACGGACCTGACCGGCCTGGTGGAGCTGCCGGACCTGGCCGCGGATGTCGACGCGGTGATCGGCGGGCGCGACCTGGTCGAGCGGCAGATCGAGTCGGACCGCGGCAACGGCCACTTCCTGCTGCGCGTGACGCCGTATCAGAACACCCATGGCGTGGTGGATGGCGCGGCGGCGACGTTCGTGGACGTGACGGGGCTGACGCGGGCGGAGACGCGGCTGCGGGTGCTGGTGGCGGAATTGCAGCACCGCACCCGCAACCTGCTGGGCGTGGTGCAGGCGATCGCGCGGCAGACCATCGGCAAGGGCGGCTCGCTTGACGCCTACAAGGACCGGCTGTCGGCGCTGGGCCGGGTGCAGGGGTTGATCAGCCACGCGGCGCACGACACCGTCGAGCTGGGCGACATCCTGCGGCTGGAGTTGCAGGCGCATGGCGCGGCCGAGGACGGACAGATCCGGCTGGACGGGCCGCCGGTCGCGCTGCGGCTGGACCACGTGCAGGCGGTTGCCCTGGTGCTGCACGAGTTGGCGACGAATGCGGTGAAATACGGGGCGTTGAAGCAGGAGTCGGGCCGCCTCGTGGTATGGTGGCGGCCGCTGGAGGACGAGTGCGGCGGGCAGCGTCTGGTGCTGGAATGGCGGGAGAGCGGCGTGCACATGCCAGCCGATGCGGCCGATCGCAGCGGTTTCGGCCGCCAGCTCATCCAGGGCTCGCTCGTGTCCACGTTGCAT
>CAXSEK010000438.1:0-3057 GCA_964235625.1 uncultured Acetobacteraceae bacterium | reverse complement strand
CGCGCCATGACCCTGGCCTCGTTGCGCAGCCAGATCGGCATCGGGCAGCAGGACGTGTTCCTGTTCGGCGGCACGGTGCGAGAGGCCATCGCCTATGGCCGGCTGGACGCGCCGGAGGCGGACATCATCGCCGCTGCCCGGCGTGCGCAGCTGGAGGCGGTGATCGCGGCGCTGCCGAACGGGCTGGACACGGTGGTGGGCGAGCGCGGCGTGAAGCTGTCGGGCGGGCAGAAGCAGCGGCTGGCGATCGCGCGCATGTTCCTGAAAAACCCGCCGATCCTGATCCTAGACGAGGCCACCAGCGCCCTGGACACCGAGACCGAGCGGGCGGTGCAGCGCGCCCTGACCGACCTCGCCGCCGGGCGCACCACGCTGGTGATCGCCCACCGTCTGGCCACCATCCGCAACGCCGACCGCATCGTGGTGGTGGACGGCTCGGGCGTCGCGGAGCAGGGCCGGCACGGCGACTTGCTGCAGGCGGGCGGGGTGTATGGGCGGCTGCACGCGGCGCAGTACGGCGAAGCGGTCTAGCGGCAGGCCGCTTCCCGACTTCTGTCAACAGGTGGCCAGAGGGCGACTGTCCCTTGGCGGAGTGGGCCAAGGTTCCGCCCGCCCTGATTGGATGGGTGGAATGCCTACGGAGGTGGCGTTTGGGGCAAACCCCAGCCGCTTACGGCCCCGCTTGAGCCTCCCATGCCAGCGTACGGAACGGCCGCCCCACCTCGTCCTGGCCAAGCTGCACGACTGCCCGCCGAATGAACCGGCTGCCATTCCCGTCCCGGGCGTCGCTGGCGATCTCGATCACGGTCGGCGGGGTCGGGGGGGGGGGCGCCGTGCCCAGGCTGCGGAGCGCGGCGCGCACCACCGGGTCGGCCTGTTCGGCGTCGAGCGGCGTCGCGGCATAGACCGATAGGAAGGGGCGGAGCCGGGCCAGCACCTGCGGCGTCATGCCGATCACCAGGCCGAGGTCGTCCACACTGCGGAACGGCACGCCGCTCGGCCCGACCTCGAGTCCGGCTGCCTGATATTGCGCGTCAAGCTGCTCGTGCCCGCTGGACATGTGCCAGGCGGCAATGGACTGGGCCAGGGAGGCAGCGGCCGACGGGTCCACGCCCGAGGCGCCGAGCAGCGCCGCCATCAGGTCGGGCGGGGCCAGGTTCGGGTTCACCTTGCGGTCCTCGTCCGCGATGAGGATGGTGATCGTGTAGGCGCCGAACGGAATCTGGTGCGGGCGGCCATCCGCCGGCCAGGCCTGTCCCGGTGCGTCGCTCGCGTGGAACACCGCGGCGGCAACCCCCGCATCCGCCGCTGCCTGAGCCGCCGCGGCCCGGCGGATATTGCTGGCGAGCTGCACCTCGGTGCGGCCGGCCGAGGTGATGCCCGTGGCCAGCAAAGACAGCAGCACCACCGACCAGAGCACGATCAACAAGGCGAATCCGCGTGGGTGCCGGGGCGCGCTGCGCATGATAGGCGCAGTCCTGGCCCGTGCAGGCCGGCGGGGCAATCCCCCGCCGGCGGCTATCGCAGCACGAAGTTGTCCGCTGTCAGCTGGCTGGGTCTGACCCCTTGGATCACGATGGCCGCACTCGGGGACAGGTTGATGAAGGTGCCGCCCTGGTAGGGTGCCTCGTTCGCCTGCACGGCCGCGTAGGTGGGGAACGCGCCCACGGCGAGCGCCACGCTGTCCTGCGCGGCGTCGAAGCTCGCGATGGTGTGCACGCCGGCGGCGTAGCTGGTCAGGTTGAACTGGTCCGGGCCCGGCGTGCCGGTCAAGTTGAGCGTGCTGCCGGTTCCGTCGATGAACGTGGTGGGATTGCCGCCCGCCAGGCTCCACCCCGCACCCGGCGTGTTTAGCACGGCCCCGGCGGTGATGGCGGCGTTGTTGCCCAGCGTGAAACCCACCAGGCTGCTGTCCGTGCCTTGCAGCACGACGTCCGGCGTGCCGTCGCCGTTGATGTCGATCCCGGTCACTGCCCCCTGGTAGCCAGCGCCGGGGTTGCCGAACGCGACCGTGCTCGTAACGGCCGACCCGTTCATGTCGAACACCACGTCCGACCCGACATCGTTGTGCAGCAAGATGTCAGCCTTGCCATCGCCATTGTAGTCGGCGGTTCCGGCCACGGTCCAGCCGGCGCCCACATTGGCCACTGTGGCGCCGGAGGCGAACCCGGTGCCGGTGGCGTTCATCGTGTAGTCGACCAGGGTGCCGCCGTTGCTCTGAACCAGCACATCCGGGACGCCGTCCCCGTTGAAGTCGCCGATGGCCCCGATCGCCCAGCCGCTAGGCAGGGTGCCGAGCGCGTAGCTGCTGGTCACCGCACTGCCGTTGGTGTCGAACAGCACCATGTCGCCGTTGTCGTTCTGCAGCAGGATGTCGGCGCGGCCATCGCCGTTGAAGTCGGCGGTGCCGCGCACGTGCCAGCCCGAGCCCGGACTGCTGAGCGCGTTGGCCGCGGTCACCGTCGTGCCGTTCATCAGGTAGTCGACGATGGCGCCATTGTCGTTCTGCAGCAGGATGTCGGGCTTACCGTCCCCGTTGAAGTCCGCCTCGCCCACCACGTGCCAGGTCGGCCCCGGATTGTTCACCGCCGCCGAACTCGCCACCGACAGGCCGTTCAGCCCGTAATACACGATCGCCCCGTCGGTATTCTGCAGCAGCAGGTCCGACTTGCCGTCAGCGTTGAAATCGTCGGCGGCCTGAACGGCTTGAGCGGTGAGCAGGGTGCCGTTGCCGTAACCGTCGGTCGTCAATCTCAACGCCACGGCCGCATACTGCCCGGCGAGTTGGACGGTCGCATTCGTGGCACCCTCCGTCACGGTCAATACGTCATTGCCATCGACAGTTGCCGTACCGCCGCTGACGAATGTCAGGTAGCTCAAGTCGAGCGACGCACCGGCGCCCAAGGACAAGCCCGTTTCGATTCCGCCCGAGGACACCGTGACGCTTCCCCGGGCATCGACGGTCGTGTTGCTGGCCATCCCACCGGACTGGACGATCTGCGTCCCACCACTCGCGACATGCGCGCTGACCGCCCGGCCGCCGGACTCGACGAACTG
>CAXSEK010000437.1:0-3061 GCA_964235625.1 uncultured Acetobacteraceae bacterium | reverse complement strand
GGGCCACGATGGTGACGAGCAGGATCGTGCCGGAGAGACCCGCCGCCAGGGCCGGGCGCTGCCGCGAGAACGCGTAGGTGCGGACGTATTGGAAGAGCAGGAACGCGGGGATGAACACGATCGCGGACGGCGTCGCAAGGTCCGACCCGGCGTGGGCCAGCAGCTGCTCCCCGCCCGCCACGGCCAACGTCACCAGGGACAGCACGACGAGCGTCACCGTCAGCATGAAGCGTTCCGGTGCCCGGCGGTCCTCCATCCGGTCCTTCGCAGAGGGAAGGCGTGAGAGGTGGGCCAGCACGAGCGTACCCTCCACCACGCCCCCGGCGAAGGCGACCGAGAGCCAGAACACGTAGGTGCCATAGGCGACGGCGGCCCCGTTGCGGATCAGCCACAGATTGACCCCGAACGTGAGCAAGGAGCCAAATCCCTGCTCGGCGAGGGAAAGGGCGAACCTCACGTACCGGTCCTGGCAGAGCGATGCGGCGGGGTGGTCCGTTGGCGCTGTAAACGATTCATGAACCCGGGATTCGTATAGAGGGGTGGCAGGGCCGTCCACGGCGATGGCTGGCCTAGGCCAGAATGGCATGCGAAGGATAACGATGTGACAAATGAAACGACCAGCCCCGCCAGACCGCACGTGGTCTGCCTCCTGGCCGAGGGCAGCTACTTCCGCGGCGTGGCGGCGATGGCCAACTCGCTGGTGCGCAACGGCTTTGCCGGGCACATCGTCGTGGGCTATCGCGGTGCGCTGCCGGCCTGGGAGGGACCGGTCACCCCTCGGCCGGGCCCCGCTCAAGCGCTGGCCGCCGGAGTGGACATCCAGTTCCTCGCCGTGACCAATCCCTGGCATCTCAGCAACCAGAAGCCGCACTTCCTGCGCCGGGTCGCGGCGGAGCTTCACCCGGACCTCGCGAGCCTCTGGTATTTCGACGTGGACATCGTGCTGAAGACACACTGGGATGCGTTTGCCCGCTGGTCCGAGGCGGGGCTCGTGCTGGTGCTGGACATGGCGGAGACGTTCATGCCGCCCAACCACGCCTTCCGCCGCGAGTGGCGCGCCCTCGGCACGCGCGCCGGCCTCGGCTACCGGGAGGTGTCGGGCTATATGAACGGTGGCTGCGTTGGCGTCTCGGCTGGGGCACTCGGGTTCCTCCAGGCGTGGCAGACGCTGCTCGACACCTACGCCGCGGACGGGGCGGATATGGGCCGCATGGTCAACCGGACCGCCAAGCCAGAATACGCGAAGATGGACCAGGACCTGCTGAATGCCGCCGTGATGGCGACCGACACGCCGTTCTGTGTGCTGGGCGTGGAGGCGATGGACGCGTTTCCGTCCGCAAGCATTATGTCACACGCGATGGTATTTGCCAAGCCATGGGTCCGCAACTACATCAGCGACGCCCTTGTCGGCTACCAGCCGGACCCGGCGCACAAGGCGTTCTGGTTCTACGCCGACGGTCCCGTCCGCGCGTTCACCGCGGCAGAATGGCGGCGCAAAATGCTGATCCTGCGAGTGACTAACCTGCTCGGCTACCTGAAACGGCGGACGGTGCGGGACTGGTGATCTACCCCTCCGCGCCGCGCTTGCGCAGCGACCGCGCGACCGTCATGCCGGCCTCGGCGAACCCGGCCGCGCGGCAGAACGCGTCCATCCCCTCGCCCCCGGCCACGACCTCGAGCCAGTCGCACCCGGCCGACCTCGCCGCCTGGGAGGCCGCTTTCAGCAGCAGGCGCCCGATACCGTGACGGCGCTCATCCGGGTCCACCACCATTAGCGTGATCTGCGCCAGCGGGCGCGGCAAATGCAGCACCGGCGTCCACTGCACCGCCACCAGCCCGTTCAGCCCGGCATACCCGGCCGTGACCAGCACGGCACTCTCTGCCCGGGCCCGCAAGCCCTCCAGCCGCTCCGCAACCTCGCCCTGCCCCGCCACGGCGCCGGCTACGGCCAGTAGGCGGACGATCTCCGGCCCATCCGCCGCCACCGCGCCCCGCACCTCCACGCCGTAGCGCAGGCCAGATGGCATCAGATCCTCATGCCGGAGCCAGCGTGCAGCGTTCCTCGGACAGTGGCTTCCATGCCTCGGCCGCCGGCGTGGTGGCGACCAGCTTCTGCAGGTCCCACTTGCCGTGGCTCTCCGCCGTGCTCTTCACCTGATACAGATAGGCCGGGATCAAACACAGGCCGTCCTTGCGGATCGAGTTCTTGCCGAACGCCTCGTCATCGGTCGGCATCGCCTTCATGGCCGCGCACACCGCCGCCCCGTCTTGCGCCTTGTCCGCACCCATCGCCGTCACGGCCTTCAGGTAGTGCAGCGTGCTGGCATAGCACCCGGCCTGGATCATGTTGGGAGGTTCGCCGCCGGGCATGCCGCCCTGCACCGCCTTCGTCAGCGCCCGCGTGCCCTCGTCGCGGTCCCAGTAGAACGACGCGCTGACGTACAGCCCGGCGCCGATATCCGTGCCGATGGCCTGCACGTCCGTGATCTCCATCAACAGCGCCGCGACCTTCATGCTCTGCATCAGCCCGAACTCCTGCGCCTGCTTGATGCAGTTGGACGTGTCGGTCCCCGCATTGGCGAACCCGATCACGTTCGCGCCGGAGGCCTGCGCCGCCAGCAGGTACGACGAGAAATCGGTCGTTGACGGGAACGGGTAGCGCTGCTCGCCCAGCACCTGGCCGCCGCTTTCCTTGGCGAACCGGATCGCGTCGCGCGCAAGCTGCTGGCCGAACACGTAATCCGCCGTCACGAAGAACCACTTGTTGCCGCCGAGCTTGGTCACCTGCGTCGCCGTGGAGCGCGACAGCATGTAGGTGTCGTAGGACCAATGGATCGTGACATTGGTGCACTGCTCGCCCGTGAGGTCCCCGGTGCCGGCCCCCGTGTTGATGTAGAGCTTGTTCTTCTCCTTGCAGATCGAGTTCACCGCCAGCGCCACGGAGGAGGTCGGCACGTCCATGATCACGTCCACCCCGTCGCGGTCGAACCACTGCCGCGCGATGGCGGCCCCCACGTCCGGCTTGTTCTGGTGGTCGGCCGCCAGCACCTGCACGTCGAAC
>CAXSEK010000436.1:1953-3065 GCA_964235625.1 uncultured Acetobacteraceae bacterium | reverse complement strand
GACCACCACCCGCTCCGCGGGCAGACCGAGCTTGCGGCCCATCGCATCGATGATCCGGCGGTTGGCCTGATGCGGCACCAACCAGTCGATGTCCTGCTGGAGCAGACCATTGGCCGCTAGCGCCTCTTCCACCGCGGAGGACAGCTTGGCAACCGCATGGCGGAAGATCTCGCGCCCGTTCATGCGCAGGTAGCCGCTCAGCTCGGGCCGCCCAACCGCGCCGTCCACGTAGAGCAACGGGCCGAGGTCACCCTGCGCGTGCAGATGGGTCGAGAGGATGCCGCGCCCCCCGGGCCCGTCCGCCTGCTCCTCGCCGCGAAGGAACACCGCCCCTGCCCCGTCGCCGAACAGCACGCAGGTGCCGCGATCGGTCCAGTCCAGGATACGGGAGTAGACTTCCGAGCCGATCACCAGCACGCCGCGCACCTGCCCGCTGCGGATCATCGCGTCGGCGATGCTCAGCCCGTAGACGAAGCCGCTGCAGGCCGCCGAGACGTCGAACCCGAAGCCGCCGCAGCCGAGCGCCGCCTGGACGCCAAGGGCGGTGGCTGGGAATGCCTGGTCCGGCGTGCTGGTGCCGAGGATGATCGCGTCC
Source organism: uncultured Acetobacteraceae bacterium (assembly GCA_964235625.1). Classification (GTDB taxonomy): domain Bacteria; phylum Pseudomonadota; class Alphaproteobacteria; order Acetobacterales; family Acetobacteraceae; genus LMUY01. The sequence goes on along the minus strand of CAXSEK010000436.1, from coordinate 2,470 downwards.
ACCTCGGCGGGCTTGGCCCGGGCACGGTCCAGCGCCGCCGCCGCTGCCCGGGCGCCCATATAGGCCGCCGTCTCGTGCGGCTGGGCGAGATGGCGCTGGCGGATTCCGGTGCGCTCGACGATCCACAAATCCGACGTGTCGAGGGTCAGGGCCAGTTCACCGTTGGTCACGACCCGCTCGGGCAGGTAGGCGCCCGCTCCCGCCATCACCGCCCGCAGCATCAGCGCGCCGAGGCCAGCACGGCTGGTGATCCGGGCGGGGAGCTGGACGGCTTGTCGCCGAGCACGGCGATGCGGGCCAGTCCCTCACGGATTTTCTCGTTGAAGCGATGCAAGATCATGTCGATGGCGACGTCAGTCGCGTAGGCGAACTGCTCGGCATCTGTGCCACCGTGGGATTTCACCACCACGCCGTTCAGCCCGAGCATGATGGCGCCGTTGTACCGCCGCGGGTCTACCCACTCACGCAACCGCTCCAGGCCGGGACGTGCCAGCACATAGGCCAGGCGGCCGGCCCA
>CAXSEK010000436.1:0-1943 GCA_964235625.1 uncultured Acetobacteraceae bacterium | reverse complement strand
TGAACACCTGGCGCAGCAGGGTGAAGACGAGCTTCAGCGCGCCTTCCCCCATCTTGAGTGCCACGTTGCCGGTGAAGCCATCGGTCACCACCACGTCCGTCGTGCCGGCGGCGATGTCGTCACCCTCCACGAAACCATGGAATTGCGGGCCGATATGGCTGGCGCGAAGTAGCTCGGCCGCCTGGCGCACCCGGTCATCGCCCTTCTGCTCCTCGGAGCCGATATTGAGCAAGCCGATGGTCGGCTGCGGCAGGCCCAGCACGGCGCGGGCGAACACGTCCCCCATGACCGCAAACTCGACCAGGTTGCGCGAGTCACACACCACGTTGGCGCCTAGGTCGAGCATCACGACGTCACCTTTGGCCGACGGCACCAGGGCCGCCAAGGCCGGACGGTCGATGCCCGGCAGCGTCTTGATCACGATCTTGGATAGCGCCATCAGGGCGCCGGTGTTGCCGGCCGATATCACGCCAAAAGCCTCGCCAGCCGCCACCGAGTCGATTGCGATCCGCATCGAGCCGTTGCGCACCCGTAGGGCGGCCGTGGGTTTCATGTCCATGCCGATCACGTCAGGGGCATGGCGAACCGTGCAGCATTGGGACAGCCTCTTGGCCGCCATGAGGGGCAGCAGCGTCGCCTCGTCGCCAACGACCAGGAAACGCGCGGTGGGGTGACGCTCGGCGGCAATCGCCAGCCCGTCGATCACGACGCCTGGTGCGCGGTCGCCCCCCATCGCATCGACGGCCAGGGTGAACGCGCCGGCCACTTCGGGCGCTGACGCGTCTGTCATAGCATTCCTCGTAGCCCGGCGTGACGCCGGAAGCTCAGACCCGGACAGCGCCCTTCAGCGCCTTGCCAGCCGCGACAACTTCCCGGCCGGCATAATGGCCGCAATGGGCACACACGTGATGCGGGCGCTTCAACTCGCCGCAATTCGCGCATTCGGCATGGGCCTCGACGGTGAGAGCGTGGTGGCTGCGACGCATCCCCATACGGGATTGCGACGTCTTCTTCTTGGGAACGGCCATGGGCGTGCGCCCTCCGGGTCTGCGCAACGCGATCCACGGCCGGTTGCCGGCGCGGAACTACGTCACAAATTGGCTATAGCTCAGGGCGCGCCGATTAGCAGAGGCGCCGCACGCCCGCAAGTATGAGCGTTCTAACTCGGCTTGCGGCGGTGTGCCAGGGCGGCGAACGGGTTGTCCGGCTCGTCACCTAGCTCCTCCGGCAGCACGGCACCGGGCTTGCGCGGGTAGGGGTCGAGCGCCAAAGCGAGTTGCTCGACGGTTGCCTCCCCCAGTTCCAGCAAGCCGTCCTGGATGGGCAGCTCGTCGGGCTCGTCCGGGTCGTCGGCCTCCTCGCTCTCGTCCCCCGCGGGCACGAAGCGGACGGCGAACTCCTCCACCATCTCCGTCCCGAACGCGTCCAGGGACACGACGCATTCCTGGTGCAGCCGGGCCCGCAACGATCCCTCCGCCTCCACCGCACCGTGCGGGGCCGCGCGCAGCAACCAGTCGCAACGCACCCCTTCGACGGAGGGCACCCGCAAGCGGCGGGCAATGGCGGCGCACTCCTCCGCGCTGGCTTCCACCGTGAGGGTGTAACCGCCCGGGCCGACGCGATCCGCCGGGAACGGGCGGGACAGCTCCAAGGAAGGCGTGTTGCCGCTCACGGGCCGTCCTGCGCCGGAAAAACGAAGCGGCCGGCGAGCAATTCCTCCGCAGGCGCCGCGTCCACCTTGGCCGCGGTCATACGTACGCTGCGGGCCAGGCTTGCGGCACCCGGTGCCGGCTCGCCCCGCCAGATGTTCTTGGCCAACGCCGTCTCCAGCATCGACAGGCCGGGCGAGCCCAGCGCCGTCTCGTAGGCGGTGGCGCGGCCGTGGAACGCCTCCCACATCGCGCGCACGTTGCGGGCGAGACGCATGTCGCTCACGCCCAGCT
>CAXSEK010000435.1:0-3069 GCA_964235625.1 uncultured Acetobacteraceae bacterium | reverse complement strand
CCGCCGGCGATCCCCGCCCGCACCGCCGGGCCGGTCATGGCGCTGCGGTCGCCCCCCCGCTGCAGCACGGCCTCGTCATCGGTCACGGAGCGTGACACGTCGATCGCGAGCACCAGCAGCACGTCGACCGCGGCCGGTTGCGCCCGGGCCCGCCCGCCATGGCCCAGCCCGGCGGCCAGCGCGCCGCCGGCCCCGAGCAGCTGGCGGCGGCGCATCAGACGCCCTGGCTCATGGCCGCGATCGGCGGCTGCACGTCCGGCGGGAGCGGGCAGACGTAGGGGGTGAGCCGGGTGCGCTCCGCCAGGTCCGCCTTGGCGCGGGCGATCAGGCCGGGCTCACGCAGCGCGTCTACCGCCGTGCCGGCCATCACCTTGGCGACGTGCACCAGGCCCTTATGCGCCGCCGGGCTCTTGCCCTGCGCGGTCAGCTGCCAGGCGTGGAACGGCGTGCCGATGGCGCAGGTGGCGCCGCGGGCCTGCACCGTCGGCACTACCCAGCTCACGTCCCCCACGTCAGTGCTGCCGTTGCCGCCCTTGCTGGTGGCGGCCAGCGGCGCGATGAAGTCGCACAAAGGCACGTCGAACCTGGGCGGGATGCCGAAGCGTTCGAAGGCGGAGGCGATTTCCGCCGGGCCGAGCGTGGCGCGGATCTGTTCGGCATAGGCGCGGTCCGCCTCGTCGAATGCCGGTGGGCCGAGGCGCTGAAAGTTGCCGTCCATCAGCGCCTCCAGAGGGTTGTTGCCCATCAGGTTGCTGACGGCGCTGACCACCTTGGTGCTGACCGCCGTCTCCGTCATCAGGGCGGCGCCGTCCGCGATGCGGCGCACCCGCTGCACCAGGGGGGTGAGGTCCGCCAGGTCGGCGGCGCGGATGAGGTAGCGGACTTTGGCGCGCGCCTGCACCACGTTGGGCGCGATGCCGCCGGCGTCCAGGTAGGCGTAGTGCACCCGCGCGCTGCTGGGCATGTGCTCGCGCATGTAGTTCACGCCGACGCTCATCAGTTCCATCGCGTCCAGCGCGCTGCGGCCCAGTTCCGGGGCGGCAGCGGCGTGGCTGGCGCGGCCGGTGAAGGTAAAGTCGATCCGCGTGTTGGCGAGGCTGACCGGCTTGTTCACGCCGGAGATGCTGGCCGGGTGCCAGGAGATGGCGATGTCCACGTCCTTGAACACGCCGTCCCGCACCATGAAGCCCTTGGCCGCCCCGCCCTCCTCCGCCGGGCAGCCATAGTAGCGGACGCGCCCCTTGATGCCCTGCGTCGCCAGCCAGTCCTTCACCGCCGATGCCGCGAGCATGGCGGCCGAACCGAGCAGGTTGTGGCCGCAGCCATGGCCCGCGCCGCCCTGCCCTGCCACGGGCCGGGGTTCGGCGATCCCGGCCTCCTGGCTCAGCCCGGGCAAAGCGTCGTATTCGCCGAGAATCGCGATCACCGGGCCGCCCTCGCCGGCCTCCGCCATCACCGCGGTGGGGATGCCGGCGACGTCCCTTGTGATGCGGAAGCCTTCCGCCTCCAGTTGGCCGATATGCTCGGCAACGCTGCGATGCTCGCCGTAGGCCAGCTCCGGCATGTCCCAGACCCGGTCCGACAGCGCGATGTAGCCGGGCGATTTCTGGTCGACGATCTGCCAGATGCGTTCGCTGTTCTGCATGGCCTACCCCACCCGTTCATAGACAAGTTGCCGTGCGAGCCAACAGCCGACCTGCACGGCCGTGACCTGGCCGGCGGCGTCGCGCTGGAACGCCAGCGTCCAGTCACCCGGCGGCGTGTGGTCGAGCGCGCGGGGCATCGGCAGCGCCCACACATCGGCGGCCACGTGGTCCAGCGTTTCCATCCGGCCCTGGCCGAGAAAGCCGCAGAAGCCGCCATACAGGGCGCCGCCTGCATCGGCGACCGCCAACTCGGCATCCAGTTCGGCGCAGCGGTAGCGCCCGGCGACGTCCAGCTGGGGCGGGCCGCCGCACGGGAGCAATCGCGTGGCCTGGTTGTCGCCCGGCCTATCCATCCACAGCCCGCCCTCGCCGGGCCGCAGCCGGACGCCGTCCGTTTCGGCCGTGCCGTCGGGCTGCATTTCGAGCAGGTTGCCGAGCCGGTCGTAGCGCAGGCGCACCGGGCCCGGCGGCCCGGCCTCGATGCGCACGGAGAGGCCGGTCTCGGGCTCGAGGTAACTACCCAGCCAGGGCGGCATCGGTGCGTCGCCCGGCCGCGGGTCCGGCGCCTCGCCCAGCACGGCGGCAAGCAGGTCCATCGCCGCCTGGTGGGCGTCCGACAGGTGGTTGAACAGCACCACGACCGACACGCGCTCGGACGCCACGTGCAGGCGGTGGCTGCGCCAGCCGCGGAGCGCGCCGCCATGGCCTGTGATCGCGCGGCCGCGCTTGGTTTGCCGGCCCAGGCCGAAGCCGTACGGCGCAGGCGTGCCGTCCGCGAAGTGCACGGGGGCGGACAGGCGGGCGTAGAGCGAGTCCGGATTGTCGCGGGTGCGGTCGATATGCCGCTCCCAGGCGATCATGTCCGCCAGGCTGGCGCCCAGCCCGGCATCCCCGGTCCAGAAGATGCGGTTCTCCGCCGCGCGGAACCCGGCGGCCTGGGTGCCCTCGTAGCCCTCGGTGCCGTCCGGCATGGCGCGGGTGTCGGCGGCGAGGAGGGCGGTGGCCATGCCGGCGGGCTCGAAAATGCGCGCCTGAAGAAGTTCGGCGAAGCTGCGGCCGGTGCGCTCCTGCAGGATGTCCGACAGGAGGCGGAAGTTCTGGTTGCAGTAGGAATAGCGGGTGCCCGGTGCGAACTGCAGCGTGCGTGTGCCGTCGATCACCCGCGCCGCTTCGGCGTCCCCGAAGGTGGATTCGGCAGGCGCGCCGTGCAGCATCGCCACCGCCCAGTAGTCGCGCAGCCCCGACTGGTTGTGGCACAGCGCCGTTGCGCCGGGCGCCGGCTGCTTCAGCAACGGGAGCCTCGCCCGGACATCGGTATCGAGCACCGCCGGGTCGGGGAAGGCGTCCAGCACCAGGCCGCAGGTGAATTGCTTGGTGATGGAGCACATGCGGAACAGCGTGCGCGGCGTGAACGCGATGCGGC
>CAXSEK010000434.1:0-3069 GCA_964235625.1 uncultured Acetobacteraceae bacterium | reverse complement strand
TGTTTGTGGAGATGCGGGTGGACGCGGGTGGCCGGAAGACGGCACACCGGTTCGGCCGCGGGCTGATGCGCTCGGCGGCGCGGCTCACCTACGAGCAGGTGCAAGACGCGCATGACGGCGGTGACGATCTCGGCCTGCCGATCCCGGCGCTCTACGCCGCCTTCCGCTGCCTACTGGCGGCCCGGCAGGCACGTGGCACGCTGGACCTGGACCTGCCCGAACGGAGAGTGTCGCTCGACGAGGCTGGCCACGTGCTCGCGATCGTGCCCCGCCCGCGCCTGGACAGCCACCGGCTGATCGAGGAGTTCATGGTGCTGGCCAACGTGGCGGCGGCGGAAATGCTGGAGACGCTGCACCTGCCGTGCATGTATCGCATCCACGCGCCCCCATCGGACGAGAAGCTCGAGGCGCTGCGCAGCTTCCTGCACGGCATGAGCGTCAGCTTTCCGCCGCAGGGCAAGATCCACCCGCGCGACCTCGACTCCGTTTTGCAGCAGGTGGCGGGCACCGAATCGGCGCCGCTGGTGAACGAGGTCGTGCTGCGGTCGCAGAGCCAGGCGCAGTATTCACCGGACAACATTGGCCATTTCGGTCTGGCCCTGCCGCGCTACGCCCATTTCACCAGCCCGATCCGGCGCTACGCCGACCTCTGCGTCCACCGCGCGCTGATCCGTGGCCTGCAGGCCGGTCCGGGCGGGCTGGCGGACCAGGAGGCAGCCCGGTTCGAGGACACGGCCGAGCACATTACGGCTACCGAGCGGCGCGCCGCGCTGGCGGAACGGGATGCGATCGACCGCTACCTCGCCGCCTACATGGCGGATAAGACGGGAGCCGAGTTCGCCGCCCGCATCTCGGGGGTGACACGCTTCGGCTTGTTCGTCACTTTGTCGGCAACGGGCGCGAGCGGGTTGATACCGCTATCTGCTCTGCCCGACGATTTCTGGACCCATGATGAGGCAACCAAGTCGTTGACCGGCCGCCGCACGCGTATGTCGTTCCACCTCGCGCAAACGCTTGATGTCCGCCTGGTCGAGGCCAGCCCCGTCACGGGTGGGCTGATCTTCGGCCTGGCGGCGGCGAACGGCGCCAAAGCATTGGGCACCAAGCCCCGGGACCCGAAACCGAAACTCTCCGGACGGTGACACGGGCTGCGTTGCTCGCGTTGCTGATGTGGGTGGTGCCTTGCCTCGGGCACACCGCCGAGGTGTTCAACGACCAAGTTGCCTCCGCCGTATTTAGCAGTGCATTGGCCTTCACCAGCCCACGCACGCTTGAAGCCGAGGGCGTTCCGCAGCTGACGATGTGGGGCCTGCGCGGCCTGATGTCGCTGGACCCGGCGGTCACCGCGGAACTGCGGGACGGCGAGCTGGTGGTGCGCCAGGCTGGCAAGCCGATTTTCACCAGCTCTATTCCCGACGCCGGCAACACAGACGGTTGGGGCGAGCTGGCCGCCCGCGCCTCGGCCGCCGCCTTCACTGCCTCCGCCCCGGTACGGGACGCCGGCACGCAGGGGGTGATCCGCTCCTTCTTCGACGAATTGTTCAACCACCTCGACCCGTATTCCCGCTACGTGCCGCCCGGCGCTGCGGATACCGAGCGGGATCGTCGCTCCGGCGAGGCTGGCCTCGGCCTCTCGCTGGTCCGGACGGGCGCACGCGTGGTCGTCAAGGACGTCGTGCCCGGTAGCCCGGCGGACGATGCCGGGCTGCGGCCCGGTGACCGCATCCAGGCCGTGGACGATCACGTGATCCGCGGCGAGGATGCGGCGACCGTCGAGGCGTTGGTGCGCGGGGCGGAGGGCAGCAGCGTCCACCTTGCCTGGCGCGCCCGCGGCCGCGTGCGCACGGAGACTATTGAGCGCGCGCTGGTGCCGCCGCAGACCGTGACGGCGGAGCGGTTGGGCGATGTGGTGCTGATCCACATCCTGGGGTTTAGCGTCGACACGGATGACCAGTTTGCCGCCGCGCTGGAGGCCGGGTTCGCCGGGCATCGGGTGCGCGGGCTGGTAGTGGACCTGCGCGGGAACCGGGGCGGCCTGCTGCGGGAGGCGGTGTCGGTGGTGGACCAGGTGCTGACCACGGGAATCGTGGTGACCACCGCCGGACGCAACCCGCAGTCCAGCCGCGTCTGGCAGTCCGGGACCGGCGACGACAGCGCGCAGGGCCGTCCGATCGTGGTACTGGTGGACGGCCGCACGGCGAGTGCGGCGGAGATCATGGCCGCCGCGCTGGAGGACAACGGCCGCGCCGTGGTGGTCGGCAGCTCGACGCTCGGCAAGGGTCTGGTGCAGACGATCGCACCGCTGCCGGACGGGGGCGAGCTGTTCGTGACCTGGAGCCGCGTGCTGGCCCCTGGCGGCTGGCCGATCCAAGGGCTGGGCATCATGCCGCAGGTCTGCACCAGCCTGGGCGAGGACACGATGCGGCAGCAACTCGCGGCCTTGCAGGCGGGGCAGCAGAGCTTCGCCCCGGCGCTGAACCGTCACAATTCGGCGCGGGCGCCGCTCCCGATCGCGCAGGTGGTGGACCTGCGCAACGCCTGCCCGGCGGCGGAAGGGCGGGACGCGGATTTGGACGCGGCCGGGTTCTTGCTGGATCACCCGGTGGCGTATGCCGCGGCGCTGGGGCGGGTTGGTGGGGCACCGTAGCCGGAAGCTGTTGGTTTACACCTTCGTTAACAATCCAAGCTGTTTGCCTATGAGGCGGTCGAGGGTTCGCCGCGGCAGCAACGACGGCACCGTCGCGTTCGCGAACTTGCCCTTGACCACCTCGTACCGGGTCTTAGGCTTTGACGTTGTCAGCGCGGTGGCGATCACCTCGGCGACCTGCTCGGGCGTGAGTCCCCTGCGGCCATTCTACCATCCACTTGATGAAGCCCCGGTAGGGCTTCTCCCAAATGGTGCCGGTGACATGGCCGAGCGGCAGCGACTCCGCCTTATCCCAGATCGGGGTCGCAACGGAGCCAGGGGCAACGATGATCGAGGCGACCGCACGGCTTCTTTTTGATCTCCTGAAAGGGCAGCACCGCCTTCAGGCAAAGTGACTCCAACCTCTCGCCGCCAGCGGTAGT
>CAXSEK010000433.1:0-3072 GCA_964235625.1 uncultured Acetobacteraceae bacterium | reverse complement strand
GGAAGCTCGACCAGTTCGCCCTGAACGCCGAGGCCTTGGCGCAAGCGGCGAAGGCCGCGGTAGAGGCCGGGAGCTTTTCGGTGGCCAGCGTCGAGCGCCGCCGGGTCAAGCGGAACCCGCAGCCGCCATTCACCACGTCCAGCTTCCAGATGGATGCCAGCCGCAAGCTGGGGATGGGCGCGCAGGCCGCGATGCGGATCGCGCAGCAGCTGTATGAGGGCGTGGACATCGGCGGCGAGACGGTCGGCCTGATCTCCTACATGCGGACCGACGGCGTGCAGATGGCGCGCGAGGCAATCGCCGCGATCCGCGACCATGTCGGCCACGCTTATGGCGCCGACTACCTGCCCGCGGCGCCGCGCGAATACAGCACCAAGGCGAAGAACGCCCAGGAAGCCCATGAAGCCATTCGCCCGACCGACGTCGCGCGTACGCCGGGCGAGATGACGCGCTACCTGAACGACGACCAGCGCCGGGTCTATGACCTGATCTGGAAGCGCGCCGTGGCGAGCCAGATGCAGTCGGCCGAACTGGACCAGGTCGCGGTCGATGTCGCCAGCGGTGGGACCAGGTTGCGCGCCACCGGGTCGATCATAGCGTTCGACGGCTTCCTGAAGCTGTATCGCGAAGCGACGGACGAGGCGCCGGAAGGTGACAGCCGCGACGAGAGCCGCATGCTGCCGCCGATGAACGAGCGGGACCCGCTGCGCCGCGACAAGGTGGCGGCCGAGCAGCACTTCACCCAGCCGCCGCCGCGCTACTCCGAGGCCAGCCTGGTCAAGCGCATGGAGGAGCTGGGGATCGGCCGCCCCTCCACCTACGCCTCAATCATGGAGACGCTGCGCAACCGCAACTACGTCCGTATGGAAAGCCGCCGGCTGTTCCCGGAGGATCGCGGGCGGCTGGTGACGGCGTTCCTGACGTCCTTCTTCGAGCGTTACGTGGACACGGGGTTCACCGCCGGGCTGGAGGACCAGCTGGACGAGGTGTCCGACGGCCGGCTGGACTGGCGCGCGGTGATGGACAAGTTCTGGCGCGAGTTCTCCCAGGCGGTCGAGCAGACGCGCGAGCTGAAGATCTCGGACGTGATCGACGCGCTCGACCAGGACCTCGGCGAGCACTTCTTCCCGGTGCGCGAGGACGGCTCGGACCCGCGGTCCTGCCAGGTCTGCCACACTGGGCGGCTCGGGCTGAAGCTGGGGCGGCACGGCTCGTTTATCGGCTGCTCCAATTACCCGACCTGCCAGTATACCAGGCGGCTGGCGATCGATGGCGGGGACGAGGGCGACACCCTGAAGGAGGGGATGCGCGAACTCGGCCATCACCCGGTGACGGGGGAGGACATCACCGTCCGCCGCGGGCCGTATGGCGTGTATGTACAGCAGGGCGCGCCCGACCCGGCGGACAAGAAGGCGAAGGCACGCCGCACATCCCTGCCCAAGGGTGTCGCGGGCGACACCGTGACGCTGGAACAGGCGCTCGGCCTGCTGTCCCTGCCGCGGGAGATCGGCGCCCACCCGGTGACCGGTGAGCTGATGGAGGCGGGGCTCGGCCGGTTCGGGCCTTACATCAAGATGGGCGGCATCTACGCCTCGCTCGACAAGGATGACGACGTGTTGTCGATCGGGCTGAACCGCGCGGTGGACGCGATCCAGAAGAAGCTGGAAAGCGTCCGCTCGATGGGCCCGCATCCCAAGACCGCCGAGCCGATGACGGTGAAGAAGGGGCGGTTCGGGCCTTATGTGCAGAGCGGCAACCTGGTCGCCAACCTGCCGCGTGGCGTGATGATGGACGAGATCACGGTGGACGAGGCGGTGGCGTTGCTGGCCGAGAAGGGCAAGGTGCTGAAGGCCAAGCCGGGCGCGCGCAAGCCGGTGAAGAAGGCGGCTGCCGCAAAGGCCGGGAAGCCGCCGGTGGTGGCTGCGGCAAAGAAGCCCGCCACCAAAAAGCCGGTGTCTCGGAAGAAGCCTACCGCGAAGACCGCCGCCAAGGCCCGCAAGGCAAGCTGAGTTGGCAAGACGGCGCAAGGACGACACTCCGCCCCCACCCCTGCCCTCACGCGAGGCCGTTCGCGACTTCGTCCGGCAAGCCACCGGCCGCGTCGGCAAGCGGGAGGTAGAGCGGGAGTTCCGCCTCGGGCCGGAGCACCGCGTGGCGTTGCGCGCCATGCTGAAGGATATGGCCGGCGAGGGCGTCATCGCGCCGGCCGGGCACCGGCGTTTCACTCCGCCCGGTCGCCTGCCGGACGCGCAGATCGTGCAGATCACCGGCACCGACCCCGATGGTGACGCCGTGGCCCGGCCGGTCGGCTGGGAGGGCGACGGCCCGCCGCCGATGGTGCTGATGGCGCCCGAGCCGCGCGACTCCCCCGCCTTAGCCCCCGGCGAGCGCGTGTTGGCCAGGTTGCGCCCGATCGGCAACGGCAAGTATGAGGGCCGCACGCTCAAGCGCCTGACCGACGTACCCGGCCGGGTGCTGGGCGTGTTCCGTGCCACCGCCCAGGGCGGCCGGATCCAGCCAACCGACCGCCGGCAGAAAGCCGAATGGCTGGTGGCGCCGGGTGACACGGAAGGCGCCACGGACGGCGAGATCGTGCTCGGCGCCCCCATGCCCAGCCGCAGCTACGGCCTGAAATCAGCCCGCGTGGTCGAACGCCTGGGCCGCATGGGCGACGCGCGCTCCGTCAGCCTCGTTTGCATCCATACCCACGACATCCCAAACGAGTTCCCGCAAGCCGCTCTAGAGCAGGCAGAGGCGGCCGGCCCCGTGCCGCTCGGCATGCGGGAGGATCTACGCGCCGTCCCGCTGGTCACCATCGACGGCGAGGACGCGCGGGATTTCGACGACGCGGTGTTCGCCGAGGCGGACGGCACCGGCCACCGCCTAATCGTGGCCATCGCCGACGTGGCGCATTACGTGCCGCCGGGATCGCCGTTGGACCGCACGGGGTGGGAGCGCGGCAACAGCGTGTATTTCCCGGACCGGGTGGTGCCGATGCTGCCGGAGGCGCTGTCCGATGGCTGGTGCAGCCTGCGCCCCAGCGAGGAGCGCGGCTGCCTGCTGGTGGAGATG
>CAXSEK010000432.1:0-3074 GCA_964235625.1 uncultured Acetobacteraceae bacterium | reverse complement strand
AGCCCGGCAGCGTAGCGGCCGGGCGCCAGGCGCGACGCGGCTTCATGGTCCCCTGCTCTGCCGGCCAGCAGGGGACCGGCCGTTTCCGTTGCCATGCGACGCTTACCGACCGGCCAGGGACAATCGGCCGGTCGGTCCGCCCACCTTCACGACCCGTTCACTCGGCGCTGCGATGCTGTCCGCCTCATCAGCATGGAGGCCGTGCACCATGGCCATCAGCACCGTCGGCGTCGGTTACCAGTTCCTGCCGCCCGTCATCCGCCCTGACCCGAATGCGACATCCGGCACGTCCCCAGACACGTCGCGCGCCGGCACTGCGGGGACCGCTCCCGTCCAGAGTGCCGACGTCGCAGCGCCGGCGCCGGAGGCCACCGTCACTCAGGGCAGCACCGGGAAGCATCTGCTCCGCATCGTGGTCTGACCAGGCCGCAGCGGCGAGCGCCAGGTGATGCCTGACGTCAGAGGCGTCCCGTCAGCGTCGGATGAGTCGACACCATGGCCGACGTCCCGCACCGGCAGCGGCGAGCCGCTTCAAGCAGCCACGCCGACTGCCCCCCGCGCTTCTGCCACCGGGACACCCTGGCCTGCCAGCGCCTCGACCTGCCGCACCCCGCCCATGATCTGCTCCGGCGGAAGATGGCTTGAGCGTCGTCCAGCCCTCCCGGGCCCGCCGATCTCGAGGTTGCCCGCCGCTCGTCTCCAGGGGCAGGTCACCTGTTTGATCGTGGCTCCAAGGCACGGCCACAAGTCAGTCGCGTCGGCCGATCGTGGCACCAACCTGCATAGGCCAGCCACGAAGGCGACCAGCGCATGCTGTACGGACGAAATTCCTGCGCGAGGTCGTATGTTCTACCACCTATTGCACGTATAGGTTGTGGTTCCATGGCAAACCATGATTTTCCTCGGCTGGTCAACGGGCGGACCGGCCTACTTTGATGATCTAGAGGCTGTTATGGACCTGCGGGCGTGTAGCCACGAGGTTTGCGGGCATGAGCGCCCGCAAGCCGTATCCATCCGATGTGTCTGACGACGAGTGGGCGCTGGTTGCGCCTTACCTGACGCTGCTGCCGGAGGCAGCCGGACAGCGCGAGCACGGCCTGCGCGAGGTGTTCAACGGCCTGCGCTACGTCCTCAAGACCGGTGCTCCCTGGCGCTGGATGCCCAACGACCTGCCGCCCTGGGCAGCGGTGTATCAGCAGGCCCAGCGCTGGCTGGCGGCGGGGTGCTTCGACGCCCTGGCCGATGACCTGCGCGCCGTGCTGCGCCTGGCAGCCGGGCGCATGGCCGATCCGACCGCCGCGATCCTGGACAGCCGCACGCTGCGCTCCACCCCCGAGTCCGGCGAGCGGGCCGGATATGACGGTGCTAAGCGCAAGCGGGGCTCCAAACTGCACATGGCCGTGGACACGCTGGGCCATCTGCTGGCGCTGCACGTCACGCCAGCCAGTGCCGACGACCGGGCCGAGGTCGGGCGGCTTGCAGAGGCGGTGCAGGACGCCACCGGCCACAGCGTGGGTCTGGCCTATGTGGACCAGGGCTACACGGGCGAGCGCGCCGCCGAGGCGGCCCGGGCGCACGGCATCGAGCTGGAGGTGGTGAAGCTGCCCGAGGCCAAGAGGGGTTTCGTGCTGCTGCCGCGCCGCTGGGTGGTCGAAGTAGTCTTTACGCAAATGACAAAACCGGACGTGTTCGCTGTCGGGAGTGATGGGCAGCACGTACCGGATTTCGACGTCGGCGTCGGTGACCACCACGCGGTCGATGAGCAACATCACGAGTTGGCGGCGCTGCTCGAAGCTGGCCTGGTTCAGGCCGCGCTGCACGCGCTCGCGGAACGCCTCCAGCGATGCCGCAATGCCTGCGAGTTGCTGCTGGCGCACAGCGTCGCTGCGTAGTTGCTCGTCTTGTCCGGCCAGTGCCTGGACGCGCTGTTCCAGGTCGCGCCGGCGCCGCTCGTATTCGTCGAGCGGGATGACGGCCCTGAGATAGGCGTCGGTGAGCCGCTCGAGCTGCTGGCCCAGGTGCGCCTGGCCGCGGCGCAGCGTTTCACGGCGCGCAAGCAGCTCCTGCGGCAACCACGCACCACCATGGGCGCGCGCCACGGCGGTGGCGAGCGGCTCCGGCTCGGCGAGCAACGCACACAGGTCATTCCACACGAGGTCGTCGAGCTGCGTCGCGGGTGTGTGGCGCGCCGGGCAGCACGTGGCGCGGTGCGAGAAGGTGCTGTGGCCCTTGCCGTTGCATAGATAGTAGAAGTTCCGCCCGTTGATCGCCCGTGCGGTGCTGGACAGACCGCAGCGCCCGCAGCTCACCAGGGCGCGCAGCAGATACTGGTGCACCGTGTTGTTGCGCCGTGCAAAAGACTGGTTGGTCGCCAACTTTGCTTGCACCTCGTCGAAATGTGCCTGGCTTACCATGGCGGGCACCTGGCCCACGAGGAGCCAGGTGTCCTGCGGCTGCAGGGTGGCCGTGCCGTGAGGGCGGCCGATGGGGCGCGTCGCCGAGCGACGGTGCGTGGGAGGACGGCATTGCGTGCGGTAGGCGTGCACCTGGCCCGTGTAGGTCGGGTTGCGCAGGATCCCACGGACCGTGGGGCTGGACCACCGCGGCCCACCCCGGGGCGTGGGCACGCCACGCGCGTCGAGGTGCATGGCGAGCTGCATCAGCGAGGTCCCGGGCTCGCGATACAGGGCGAACAGCTCGGCCACCACGGCGGCCTCGGCCGGATCAGTTGTCACCCCTGTCGGGTCGCGCGGCCGGTTCGGGCTCATGCGGTAGCCGTAGGGCGCATAGGTCCAGGGCAGCAGCGCCCCGGCGCGCAGCTTGGCGAGCCGCCCCCGGCGCATGCGCTCGGCGATCAGGGTGCGCTCATACTCGGCGACCGCGCCGCGGATCTGCAGCAGCAGGTGGTCATGCGGGTCGTCGCTCATCGGCCGGTCCAGGAACTCGGCACCACATCCGGCCCGCGTCCACTCCTCCAGGAGCACCATCTGGTGGACGTAGTTGCGCGCGAGGCGGTCAGGAGCCGTGACGAGCACCCGGTCCACCTCGCGACCCTTTATGGCGTCACGCAGGCG
>CAXSEK010000431.1:0-3100 GCA_964235625.1 uncultured Acetobacteraceae bacterium | reverse complement strand
GAGGAGGTGGAGTCATTCGGGTTCGGCACCACGGCCAAGGTCGGTCCGTTGAGCGGCGGCAGCACGACGTTGGCCGGGCGGTCAGTGCCGGTCACCACCAGCACGGCGTTGCCCTCGCTCGGCACGTCCGTCACCACGGGGAAGGTGGCGCCACGGTAATCCGCCAGCTGGCCGAACCAGGAGGCGGCGACGCCAGCGGCCTGCAGCGCCTCGTTGCCGGGGTCGGCCGGCATCACGAAGGGCAGCGAAAGCAGCGTCTTCTCGTGCGGATCGAAGAACGGCAGCGGCAGGCGCGAGAGGTCCCGCTGCGGCGGCAGGCGCTCCAGCGTCAGCGTGAGGGTGGAGGTGTCCGAGATGGTCGACCACAGCAACCCGCTGAGCGGATCGTTGCATTCGGGCGTGTAGCGGCCGGTGAAGCGGAAGTTGAGCCGGTTGTTGTCCTGGAAGAACACCGGGCTGACCGGCATCATCAGGTTGTCGAAGCGGGGATGGTCCCGATCGACGGGGATGGTGCCGACATACTGCTCGTTCAGCATGACGGTGACGTTGCTGTACTCCGGCAACAGGGCCGGGGACATGGCGCCCGACAGGTTCAGGGTCGCCGCCGTCACGACCTCATCCGCGCGCACGCCGAACTGCACGCCCTGCAGCGGGCTGGTGCCGCGCAGGGTGAGCGGCCCGATGGCGCCCAACTGATGCACGGTCAGCACGAGGCGGCGGCGCTGCCCGGTGGCAGTGTCGCTGGGGGAGTCGGGCACCGCCGCCGGGCTGGACGCGGTGGCCGAGGGCACGCCATTGCTGTTGTTCGGTAGCGGCGGGGGTGTCAACGACGGCGTAATGGCGGGCTGGGGCAGTGCGGCGGCGGAACCGACGGGAACGCCAAGCAGGCCCGGCGCGCGGGGCTGCGCCGGAGGGGAGCCTGGCTGGGCCGGTGACGAGGCGAGAGCGGGCGCGGGCGAGGGCCGCACGGTGAAGGCCCCCGGCCCGTTCACGCCGCCAGTCTGGGCCTGGGCCAGCAAGGGGGACAGCGCCGGGGCAAGCAACAGGCCGAACAGGGCGCGCCGGATCGCATGGCCGCCCGTCATCCGGTTCAACCGCGACCACCGCACTCGCGCCGTCACCAACATCCTAGGGCCTTCCAATGAGCTGCGCTGCGATCCGGACGCACGGCCGATACCACGTGTCTTTAATCGGTCCGTAAACCATCCACCGTCCGGTCATACGTACCACGGCCGAACAGGGCAATACGTTGCGTTCCGATCACACAGCGAAGGCCGCCGTCCGCTACTCCGGTTTGGCAGCCGGCGCGGGCGCAGCTGCCGGGTCCGGCGACGTTGCCGCGGCTGGGGTCGCGGAGGGTGCTGCCGCCTCCGGCCCGCCGGTTGGGTGCGGGCGGTTCATCATGGCGCCGGTCATCGGGATGAAGAACACGCCCACATCGCGGCGGGAGTGGACCTTACCGTCCGCATCCTTGGTGTAGACGTAGAGGACCTGGCCGCGCTTGAAGGGCTGGCCGATCGGGATGATCATGCGTCCGCCGGGCTTCAGTTGCTTGAACAGGTCGGGCGGGGTGTACTGGGCGGCGCAGGTCGCCATGATGATATCGAAGCCGCCGGACACTTCGGGCCAGCCGAAATACCCGTCGCCGACCCGGCTCTCGACGTTGCTGTAGCCCAACGGCTCCCACAGCTTGGCCACGGCGTGGCCTAGCGGCTCGATGATCTCGATGCTGTGGGCGCGCTTGACGATGCGCGACAGCAGGGAGGACTGGAAGCCGCTGCCGGTGCCGATCTCGAGCGTGGTATCCCCGAGCTGCGGCTTGCAGATCTGGGTCATGTAGGCTTGGCCGAGATAGTCCGACAGGGCGGAGCCGTAGCCGAGCGCCCAGGGCTTCGGGTCCGGCTCGTAGGCCTCGCCGCATTGGGAGCGGTGCTCGGCGTAGTTATAGTGGTAGTATTCACGGGGTACCGCCTCGAAGGCGCGCATCACTGCCGGGTCGGCGCTGCCAAGGCGGTCCTTGAGGTAGCTCTCGATCTTGGCCATCGCCGCCGGCTTGCGCGCCTGGATGGCGTCGAACTGGGATTGCGACAACTCGACCGGGCGGCCGGAGCGGCGCATCGCCTCCTGGAACATGTCGCGCGTCCAGGCCCCCGCGCCTGGAGCGGCGAAGGCGGACCCGGGGACCAGCACGGCGCCGGCGGCGGCACCGAGCAGGGTGCGGCGTGTCAGGTGGGAGATGTCTGCCACTGCACTCTCTTTCGGAACGATGGATAAACTGCGAAACAAATCCCATAGAGCAAGGCGGCGCCCAATAGAACCCAGCCCAGGCCACCCTGGGTCACGAGCAGGTTGGCCAGTGGCGTGGCAACCACACTAAAGGCGCCATTCACTGCCCAAGCGAACGGAAGCATGGGTCCGGCGCTGCCGCCCGCGGCCCCGATACGCGACAGCCCGAGCGGGAACGGCAGGCCGAGGGCGACCGACACGGGGGCCACGGCCAGGACGACCAGGGCCGCGCGCACCAGCCACGGCCAGTCCAGCGTCGCCAGCATGGCCGGCAGCAACCCGGCATAGGCGGCGAGGCACCACAGCACGGCGATCCCCGTCGCCAGCGCGATGCCGCCCGGCCCGGCGCGCTCGGCGAGCAGGCTTCCGATGCCGGAGAACACCAGCATCGCCGTCAGCACCAGGGCGAAGGCGGCGGTGCGATCGTTGAGGAACAGGCTGGCCCGCTCGATCATCGCGATCTCGATGAACAGGAAGCCGAGGCCGAGGCAGGCGAAGTAGATCACCGGGCGCACCACGGCCCCCCCGGCGGCCCGCAACCGCTTGCCCGCCAGCAGCGGCACCAGCAGCACGAGGGCGGCGATCGCCACCGCCTGCGCCAGCACGGCCAGGTTCACCAGTTGGCCGATTTCCGCCTGGGGCAGGATCTCCAGCCGGCGCAGGATGGTGCCGAGATGGGAGAGCTGCAGCACGTCGTAGTAGGCGGGGCGGTCCAGCGTCGCGGCGGCCAGGACGAACGCGTCCGAGGATTGCGTGCGCTCGCCGCGCAGCACGGCGCCAGCCTCGTCCGCGATAGAGTCCTCGGAGCCCTCGC
>CAXSEK010000430.1:0-3107 GCA_964235625.1 uncultured Acetobacteraceae bacterium | reverse complement strand
GAACGAGAGCATCGAGGATTACGGCGCGGAGCTCGCGCGTGACCTGCGCACCATCGTGCGCCAGCGCGTGGCGGCTGGTGACAATGACCGGCAGGTCACCGCCTGGATGGTCGCCCGTTACGGGGACTTCGTCCGGCTGCGCCCACCCTTCAACGCCGTGACCGCGCTGCTTTGGCTGTCGCCGGTGCTGGCGGTGGCCGCCGGGCTCTGCCTGGTCGTGCTGGGCCGCCGCAGCAGGATTGCGGCACCGCTACCGCTCTCGGCTGGGGAACGGGCGCGCATCGCGGATCTGACGCGGGAATGATCTGGTTGTGCGTGGCAGCCGCGGTCCTCCTATTGCTGACCCTGGCTCCGGCCGCGCTAGGCCTGCGCCGCCGCGTGCGCATCCGCGGCCGGCAGGACACGACAATGGCGTTGTATCGCGCCCAAGTGGGAGAGCTGGACCGCGACCTGGGCGAGCAGCGTATCTCCCCCACCGAACACGCCACCGCCTTGCTCGAGGTGCAACGCCGACTGTTGGCCGCGTCCGAAGCCGCGGACGCGCCCGCAATCGTAGGTGATCGCGGGCCGCTATTCCTCGGCCTAGCCCTGATCCCGCTCGCCACGATCGCGCTCTATCTCCTGGGGGGCCGCCCTGAACTCCCGGCGCAGCCCCTGGCTGGCCGGATCAGCGCGGCGGAAAGGCGGCTGGCCGAGGAGTCGGTAATGGCCGGCCAGCTCCGCACCCTGCTGGTGGGCGTCGATCCGCACTCGGACAAGGCACTGCAGGGCGAGACGATGCTCGGCAACCTGGAAGCCGACCAAGGCAACTTCGCCGGTGCCGCGGTAGCCTGGCGAAAGGCGCTGGCGTTGAAGTTCGACCCGCTGCTGGCCGCCCAGGTGGCGGACGCGACCAGCCGGGTGGAAGGCCGGGTGAGCGAGGCCTCCGCCGCTTTGTTCCGCCAGGCCCTGGCCAGTGCCCCGTCGGACGCCCCCTGGCGCGGCGAAGTGGAGCAGCGCTTGGCCGAGGCACCGGCACACTGACCGTTGCCTTGGACCCCGCCGTACCCAAATCCGGTGTATGGAAGAAGACCCGAAGCCACTCCCCGCCACCCCGCCCGCCAAGCCGCCAGCCGAGAAGGAGTATGGCGGCCCAGCTGGTCCCGAACCGACGCGCTACGGCGACTGGGAGCAGAAGGGCCGTTGCACCGACTTCTAGGCCCTTTCCGCCAAGCAATAGCAACCGCCGTCGCTTCTCCCTCTCCCCTTGGGAGAGGGCCGGGGTGAGGGAGCTGGGGATCCCGTGAACGCTAGATCGCGTGCGCGTGGACGGCCGTCACCCTAGCCATTCCCGTGAAGGGCTAGACGGGGAGTGCCACGTGCCGTCAGGCCTACTCCGCCCGCGCCACCGTCTCCAGCGTCCGCGGGTCCCAGAACAGCGCGAACCGTGTCAGCGAGCAAAGATCCAGGTTGTTCCACACCGCCCGCGTGTCGTCGCGATACCTCACCAGCACGTTCCAGCGGCAAACCGCCGTTTCGCGGTCGAACGAGACACGCACACTCTCTCCAGCAAAGAGGGTGTCCCGCCCCATCACGTCGTTGCCCCAATCGAGGTTACCGACTTCCGTGACGTAGATGCTCGTGATCGGGTAACCAGTGCGATTCACCAGCGTGAAATCCTGGTTGCCTGCCCGCGCTGCCGACCCCGTGGCACATGCCAGTGCCACGGCGATGATCGGAGCCAGATACGGCCGCATCCCCATCAGGCCTGGCGCCGCGCAAGAGCCGCCGAGACTGTATTCTCCAGCAGGCAGGCGATCGTCATCGGCCCCACGCCACCCGGCACCGGCGTGATCGCCCCCGCCACGGCCGCGCACTCGCCGAACGCCACGTCCCCGACCAGGGCGCCCGACCCGCTACGATTGATCCCGACGTCGATTACCACCGTACCCGGCGCGATCCAGTCACCCCGCACCATCTCCGCCCGCCCCACTGCAGCGATCACCACCTCCGCCCGCCGGCACTCGCCCGGCAGGTCCAGCGTGCGCGAGTGGGCTACCGTGACCGTGGCATCCGCCGCGGTCAGCATGGACGCGACCGGCCGGCCGACCAGCGCCGAGCGCCCTAGCACCACGGCGCGCTTGCCGCGCAGGGCCGGGCAGGCGGCTTCCAGCAGCAGCATCACCCCGCGCGGCGTGCAGGGCGCCAGCACCATTCCTTCCGGATGGTCAAGCGACAGAACCGTGCGGCCCTCGGCCAGGCGCCCGGCGTTCAGCGTGGTCAACCCATCCACATCCTTCGCCGGGTCGATCGCTGCGATGGCGGCCTCGGCCCGAATATGCGAGGGCAGCGGCAATTGCACGAGGATGCCGTCCACCGACGCGTCGGCGTTTAGCCCGGCGATCACGGCGAGCAACGCTGCCTCGTCAATCATGGCCGGCAAGCGCGTGGTACGCACCGCCAGCCCCGCCTCCTGCGCGGCCCGGTCCTTGTTGCGGACGTAGACGGTGCTCGCCGGATCGTCCCCAACGAGCACCACCGCTAGCCCCGGCTGGAATGCCAGCTCGGCCACCCGCGCCTTGACCCGGCCCCGCAACAGCCCGGCTTGCGCCTTTCCGTCAATCAGGGTGGCTGTCAACGCTAGAACACCGACGAGACGATGGACACCCAAACCTGCGCCAGGATCAGCTGCGCCAGGTAGATCAAGACCAGAAGCACGATCGGGCTCAGGTCCAGCCCGCCGAAGCTCGGCAGCACGTTGCGGATCCGCCGCAATGCCGGTTCGGTCAGCCGGTACAGGAAGTCCGCGATCGTCCAGACCAGGCGGTTGCGCGTGTTGACGACGCCGAACGCGATCAGGTTGCTCAACACGGCGGCGAGGATCACCACCCATTTGTAGATATTGAGGCCCTGCTGGAGTATCTCGTAGATGCCGTTGGCGATGATCAAGCTGTGTGTCCCGGGAAGCAGCGGCGGACCCTAGCGTCGCCGCCTTGCCATCGCAACGTGGGCGCCCGGCCATGCGTTCGTCTTGACTTGACTGTCCTCGCCCGGCATATCCCGGCGCCTGCACGGCGGGGCTGTAGCTCAGTTGGTAGAGCGCCTCGTTCGCAATGAGGAGGTCAGGG
>CAXSEK010000429.1:0-3112 GCA_964235625.1 uncultured Acetobacteraceae bacterium | reverse complement strand
TGCGCCAACACCGCCTCCAGCGCCGCCGCAGCCGCCAGCAGTGCTGTATCCCCGTTGCGCCGCCCGATTAGCTGCAACCCGAACGGCATCCCGTTCGCGTCCAACCCCACCGGCAAGGACAGGCACGGATGCCCGGCCAGCGTCCCGGCATACACCAGCGCCAACCAATGATAGTAGCTGTCCAGTACCCGGCCATCGATCTCCGCCGGATACAGCTCGGACCAAGGCCGCGGGCTGACGGCGATCGACGGCGCGATCAGGACGTCGAACTGTTGGAAGAACGCGTGCCAGCGCCGCTGCATCGCCGTCTGCAGGGTCATCGCCTCCGCCACGTCCGCGGCGGAGTAGCGCAGTCCCTCCTCCACGTTCACCGTCACGTTCGGGCCCACATCGGAGGGCCGGGCGCGGACGCGCTCCAGGTGGTTGCCCAGGAACGCGACCGCGCGCAGCACGGCGAAGGCGCGGTCCGCCCCCGTGCAATCGGCCGCCGTGTCCTCCGCACAGGCAAACAGGCCGCGGAACAGCGCCGTCTTAGCCGCGAACGCCTCCCGCACGATGCCCTCGACCGGGGCGAAGCCGAAGTCGGGCGTCACCGCCACCCGGAGCGAGGCCAAGTCCACCGGTGGCAACGGGTGCAGCGCCGCCGGGTCGGTGAAGCGGGCATATGGGTCCCGCCCGTCCTCCGACACCATGGCGGAGAGCAGCATCGCGGTGTCCGGCACCGTGCGCGCCATTGGGCCGTTCATCCCGAGCGGCATCCAGCCATGGCTGCGAATTTCACTCGGCACCACGCCGGGCGAGGGCCGGAAGCCGCACACGCCGCAAAACGCCGCCGGGTTGCGCAGGCTGCCACCCGTGTCGGACCCGGTGGCGATCGGCACCATGCCGCAAGCCAGCGCCACCGCCGACCCTCCGGAAGACCCGGCGGCCGACCGCGCCGGGTCGAACGGATTGCCCGTCGCCCCCCAAACGCTGTTGCGCGTGTTCGCCCCCGCGCCAAACTCCGGCACGTTCGTCTTTCCCAGCACCACCGCCCCGGCCCGGCGCAGATCGGCCACCAGCCGTTCGTCGCCTGGTGCCACCGCGTCCCGGAAGATCGGGCTGCCGCGCGTGAACGGCAAGCCGCCCGCCGCCGTCAGGTCCTTCACCCCGAGCGGCAGGCCGTGCAGCACCGGCAACCGGTCCCCGGCCATCACCGCCCGTTCCGCCACCCTGGCGGCGGCGCGCGCGGCGGCCTCGTCGCGCGCCGGCATGGCGTTGACCGCCGGGTCCACCGCGAGAATGCGCGCGATGCAACTCTCCAGCAGATCGACCGGCGAGAGCGCACGGCGGCCGATCAGCTGGCGCGCCTCGGTCGCACTCAGGTCGCAGGGTTCGGTCATGCCCAGCTGAACCCGAAGTACCACGCAAGGCCCAACCACATCAGCACGCCGATGAAGGCCGCGAAGAGGATGATCGGGTAGAACGCCCTGAGGAACTCCATCAGTAGCCCAGCGCCATGCCGTCCTTGCGCGGGTCGGACCCGCCGACCAGGGTGCCGCGTGCCCGGTCGATCCATATCGCTTGCCCACCACCATGCGGCCGCATGATCGACGTCGTCTCGTGCCCCATCCGCGCCAGCTGTTGCACCACCGCCTCCGGCACGCCGCGCTCCACCTCCAGCTTACCGCCGTACGGGAACACGCGCGGCAGGTCGAGCGCCTGCTGGATGTCCATGCCGTACTCCAGCAGGTTGCTCAGGAACAGCGTCTGCCCCATCGGCTGGAAGTGCCCGCCCATGACGCCGAACGGCATCACCGCCTCGCCGTCCTTGGTGAGCATCCCGGGAATGATCGTGTGCATCGGCCGCTTGCCCGGCGCGATGCAGTTCGGGTGGCCGCGCTGCACCACGAACCCGGCGCCGCGGTTCTGCAGCATCACGCCGCTCTCCTCGGCGAGGATGCCCGACCCGAAGCTCTTGAACAGCGAGTTGATGAACGAGCATGCATTCCCGTCCCGGTCCACCACGCAGAGATAGACCGTGTCTCGATGCGCCGGCAGCATCGCCTCGCCGGCACGCGGCATGGCGATGGCCCGCTCCGGGTTGATCGTCGCGCGCAAGTCACGCAGATAGGTGGGGCTGAGCAGGTGCTCCATCGGCACCGCAGCTTGCGCCGGGTCGGCCACGAAAGCATCGCGGTCGCGGTAGACCAGCCGCGCCGCCTCGATGTGGCGGTGCAGCCGCTCGGCGGATAGCGGGTCAGCAGCGGTCTCAAACCCCTCCAGGATGCCGAGCAGCATCAGCACGAGCAGACCCGACCCATTGGGCGGGCATTGCCACACGTCGTAGCCGCGCCAGGCGGCATGGATCGGCTGCACGAACTCGGCGGCGGTGCGGCCCTCGGCGAAGTCGGCCTCGGTCTGCAAGCCGCCTCGCGCGCGCAGCGTGGCCGCCATGTCGGCCGCCACGGCGCCCTCGTAGAAGCCGCGCGCACCCTTGGCGGCGATCGTACGCAGGGTCTCGGCCAGCGCCGGTTGCACGAACAGGTCCCCGGCTTTGGGGGCGCGGCCGCCGGGCAGGAAGGCGTGCGTACCGTTCTTGCGCAGCTTGTCCACTGCCCCCGCCCAGTCCGACGCAACCCGGTGATGCACTGGCCAACCCTTGGCGGCGAAGTGGATGGCGGGCTGCAGCAGCTCGTCCAGCCCCTTGGTGCCGTACGCCGCCAGCAGCGCCTCCCACGCGCCGACCGCCCCTGGCACCGTCACCGAATGCGGGCCGTCATCGGCGATCGCCGTGATGCCCTGGCCCTCGAACCAACCGATCGTCGCCGCCGCGGGCGCCCGGCCGGAGCCGTTGAGCGCCACTACCGGCTTGCCCGACTGCTTCCAGAGGCAGAAGCAATCGCCGCCGATCCCCGTGGATTGCGGCTCGATCACTCCCAGCACCGCGACCGCCGCCACCGCCGCATCCAGCGCATTGCCGCCTGCACGCAGCACGTCCAGCGCCGTCAGCGTGGCCGCCGGCATCGAGGTCGCGGCCATGGCATGGGTGGCGTAGGCCGGCGAACGGCCCGGCAAGTGGAAATCGCGCATGGCGGACGCTCCCACACCCCTCCCCCGCTTGGCAACACTC
>CAXSEK010000428.1:0-3118 GCA_964235625.1 uncultured Acetobacteraceae bacterium | reverse complement strand
GTGCAGCTCGGGATGGTGCTGCGCCCCAGCCCCCTGCCGATCAGCCCGGGCAGCAGTAACCTGTCACCGTTCCAGGGCGTCGTGTCCGGCGTTGATCCGACCGGGCATAGCCTGAGCATCCAGCAGTGGTCCCAGCCTGGCGACACGACCGGGGCTAGCGTTGGAGCCAATCCGCAGGGTTATGCGGGGTCGAGCGGCCCCTACAAAGCCATCGTCAACCTCGTGCTGAACGTCTACGGCAACAACACGATCGTCACCTGCAATCCCGGCAGCGGGCAGGACTACGCCGACGCGCAGAACGCCAGCGAGCGGGCATGCGTCGGCTACGAAGTGTTGCTGTTCAACGGCTACAATACTGCGACAGCGCGTTCGAAGAACTTAGTCGATCCCGGCTTTGATATCCCTTACGTGCTGGGGGACCATCGCATCGCAAACGGCCAGGGTAGCGTTGCCTACTCGGCTGACTCCGGCTCTGCCGACGGCACGCAGACCGGATGGGAATACGGCTTTGCGGCCAAGGGCACGACCTTCGCCGGCTTCGACGCGTTGCCTGTCGGCAATCTCAACCCGCACTATGGTTTTCTTTCCGAGACGCTCTCGACCAGCACGGCCTGGCCCTACGCCTACGTGCCGCAGAATTACGGACATCCCGGCACGGATACCAAATGGGCCATTGGTGCCGATGGAACGGACTGGACCCCAGGTATCGCGATCACGGACGGCACGCTTGACCCATCTATCCCCTTGGGTCAGGTGTTCGGCATTGGCGGCACGCCGGGCTCGCGCGATAGCGGAACGCTGCACTACCAGGCCGCGCAGCATATCTTCTACGACCCGACCGGCGCCTACATGCTGACCTTCACCGCGACCGCGAACGCGATGAAGTTCAGCACGGGCGGTCAGCCGATTGAGTTCGACAACCCGGTGCATTTCACCAACCCGATAGCGGTCGCTCCGCTCACGGTCGCTGCGTTACCTGCCGGATGCACGCCAGGCACCGAGGCCTATGCCACTGACGGCCGCAAGCCGGGCGAGGCCGCCGGGGCCGGATCGGGCGTGTTCGTCGATTGTCTGTCGAACACGGCGGGCGCTCTAACGGGCAACTGGTATCCGCGCGCTTTCGTTGCCAGCCAAGTGGCTAACTGATGACCACGTGCGACCCCCGCACGGTCCTGCTCACCCCTGCGCCCTCGCTGCTCCGCGGCCGCTTAGTGACTGCGGCGCCACCGGTCTGGCCCGCAAAAGACCCATCCACCACCGTCGCCCGCGCCGCCGACTTCAGCCCCGTCCTCGGCAACCGGATCATCGCCAGCGTCGGCACCGCGTCCTCGGGCGTCTCCATCGCAGGTGCCACCACAATCGACAGCCTCGTCACCGTCCTGCTGACCGGCGGGACGGACGGCGTGCCTGCCCGCGTCGAGATCATCGCGAACTGCTCGGACGGCACCTCGGAACCGGCCGCCATCATCCTGCCCATCGTGGCGACCTTGACGCTCCCCGAAGGAGACGTGATGCCCACCAGCCAGACCACAGTGACGACAGGCACCACGCCGGGCTCTCTCGGGCCGATCCCGATCCTCGCGGCGGCAGGTGCGGCCGTCAGCCTGCGCGGTCCGGTAGTGGCGCGCAACCCAGCCACGGGCGACACCGCCTCGTGGGACTTGGCCGCCCTCATCAAGGGCTGGGGAACACCGCAGGCGGCCGTGGGTGAGCAGGGGGCGCCATCCTACCAAGCCGATCCCGCACTGGCTGGCTGCACGCTCGCGGTGGCCGTTTCGGGCAGCTTCGTGACGGTGATCGTGACGGGCGTGGCGGGTGCGGTGCTGACGTGGTCTTGCACCCTGACGGCGACGGTGGCGTGATGCGCGCGCTCCTCTTGGCTGGCACGGCGCTGCTGGGGATTTCGGCCGCGGCTCATGCGCAGTCGGCCTGTCCGGCCGGCACGCCGATCAACCCGAACAGGGTGGTGATCGGCACTGCGCCGTGCACGGTTGCGGCGGGCGATGCTGTGGCGGCTGACCCCCGGTGGGGAGAGGCTGTCAACGTCACCGCGCCACAGTTCGGTGCCAGCCCGGCAGCAGCCGACAACTCAATCGCCATCAACAACGCCATTAAAACTGGCCACACGGTACTGGTGCCGGGCTGGTTCCACGTCACCCACATGCTGCCCCTTCAGCCTGGCCAACGCTTGGTGTGCATGGGCCGCACGGTGTCCGGCTTCACCATCGGTAGCGACTTCTCCCCGACCGATCCGGCCGTGGTGCAGGTCGCGGCAGCCGAGCCAGGTGCCGAGATTGAGAATTGCGGGTGGCAGTTCGCCCAGCCGCCGGACCAGATTGCCGCAGGCGGTGTCCCCAGGCTGTCCCGGGCGGCGTTCAAGACGCTGGCGCAGGGTTGCACGGTGGTCACCGGGGGCACGGGCTGCAAATACCCACCCGCGATCATCGGGCCGAACGCCTCCCGCCTTGTGCTTAAACAAGACCGCATCTCGGGCGCATGGGACGGGATCAGCCTCACGGCAAACCCAGGCGGCCTGTGGATATCCAACCTGGAGATTGGCGCGCTGGATGTCGGTCTTGCAATCGATAACGCGCTCGATTTCTGCCACGTCCAGGGATATCACTTCTGGCAGTTCGGGATGGGACCTGACCTCGCGGCTGGCGTGTTCAGTGACGGCAACACCTTTTCCGCCCAACTCGGCCGGTGCGACGGTCTCTCAATTACTGACCTCTCGACCTTCGAAGGCCGGGTCCAAGTGCTCGCCGACGCGACCGAGGTCAGCATCGGCAATCTGCATCTCGACACTGATCACTCCAACCTGGAGGTCTTGGGCGGCCATGTGCGGATCGCGAACGCCTACACGACCAAGACCGGGGCGCCGCTTGACAGCAGCATCCTGAATGCGGGCGGCGAGTTGGAGATCGGCAATTTAGAGGCCCGGGTGTCGAACCTTGCGCCGATCGTCAACAATCAGGCTGGCACCACCGCGGTCGGCGGCGGCTACATCAATCAGAACGCGCTGAACGGGGTCGCCCTCCTTGTATCGGGTGGGACTCTGGCCGTGAATCATGTCCACATGGCCCCGCTGCACAGCCAGGCGGTTCCGCGGTCGGTGCCC
>CAXSEK010000427.1:0-3132 GCA_964235625.1 uncultured Acetobacteraceae bacterium | reverse complement strand
GGGCAGGCCTCCAGGCAGGGCGCGTTGTGGCAGTGCTTGCACACGTCGCTCATCATCAGCCAGCCAGACTGAAACGGCGTCTCCTGCGCCGTGCGCACGCCGCTCGGGCCCGCCTTCTCGATGAAGTTTACGTGCCGCCAACTGTTGGCGGACAGCGCCCCCGTGTTGTCGTAGCTCTGCCCTGTCATGCCGATATTGTCGGCCGGCAGGTTATTCCACTCCTTACACGCCACCTCGCACGCCTTGCAGCCGATGCACACCGTGGTATCGGTGAAGAAGCCGTAGGACTTGCCCGGCTCGATGAGCGTGCCGCAGGTGAGTTCGGATTCGTTCGGGATCGTGCGGTCGAACTCGGACCGGGTTTCCTCCTGCAAGCGGCTACTGGTGAACATGGCGGCCTTTCAGGCGAGTTCGATGGAGGAGAGCACGTTGCCGATCAGGTTTTGCGCCGGCCGGTAAGTCACGCGGACACGCGCCTGGCGGCGCTGCAACGGCCCCAACTGCTCCGTTTCCGGCGGCGCGTTGTGGCCCAGGATGAACAGGTGCGACACGCCGTGATCGTCGGTCAGCTGCAGCCGTCCCTCCTGCACGATGGTGACCACGCCCTCCATCGTCAGGCTCATGCGGCCCCCGCGCCGGGACCCGCGATCTCGGCCAGCCAGCCGCGCGCCTTCTCCAGCTCATGCCAGGGGACTTCACCGAGCGGGAAATGCGTGCCGAGCACGATGGTGATCACGGCGTTTACGTGATCCAGTAGCTTGGCTTGCTCCGGGCCGGTGCTGCCGAGCCGCCGCGCCGCAACCAAGTGGTCACGGAATTGCGCCAACTGCATCGTCGCGTACGACAGCGCGTGGTCGTTCTTGACCGGCCGCTCCGTCAACACCTGGTCAATCAGTGCCAATGCCATCTGCCCCGGTGTGCCGTCAGCCATGCCCACGCCCACCCGGGTTCGCCAGCCGGCCCTTGTGCAGGTTCACGGTCACCGCCTTGGTGGAATGGATGGAGGTGTTCGCGTCACCGGTGATCGCCAGCAGCACGTTGGCAATATCCCCGCGCGCGTAGCCCTCCCAGCCGAACACCCACGGCATCCCCACCTGGTGAACCTGGCGGCCATCGATCACCAGCGGTCGCATGCGCTCCGTCACCATCGCCCGCACCTCGATCTCGCCGCGCAGCGTGGTCAGCACCGTCCAGTCCAGGTTGGCGATCCCCAATTCGGAGGCAAGCTCGGGGGACAGCTCCACGAATGCCTCCGGCTGCAGCTCTGCCGTGTGCGGCGTCACCCGTCCGATCACTCCGCCGCAATGCAGCTCGGTGAGGCGGTAGGTGGTGAACACGTAGGGGAAGCGCGAATCCGCCACGCCGTGCAGCTCGTTGCCGGGCCGCTGCCACAGCTTGGCGGTGGGGTTGTGCTGCTGGCCGTACATGGGGTTGTGCACGGGGCTCTCCACCGGCTCGTAGTGCACCGGCAACGGGCCGTCCTTCAGACCTGACGGCACGAACAGCTGGCAATAGCCATCCGCCTCCATGATGAACGGTAGTTGGCCGCCATGCGCATCCATTCCATGCGGATGCTGGCTCCAATCCGGGCGGTAATCCGGCCGGCGGTTCGGCAGGAAGTCCGGCACGTCAGTCCCTGTCCACGCCCCGGCTGCCTCATCCCACCAGACCATCTTCTTGGCCTCCGACCACGGCTTGCCCGCCGGGTCGGCCGAGGCACGGTTGTAGAGCGTGCGCCGGTTGGACGGCCAGGCAAAGGCCCAGCCCAGGTGGCTGCCCGGCCCCGCCGGACCGTCCGGCTTGCGGGAGCGGGCGACGTTGTGCCCGTCCTTCGGGTAGATGCCGCAATACATCCAACCGCCGCAGGCTGTAGAGCCGTCATCCTTCAGGTCCTGGTACTTCGCCACCGGCTTGCGGTCCGCCACGGTGAAGCCGTTGATCTCCCGCAGCACCGACTCGGCATGCGGCTCCTGCCGCGCCCCGTGCACGGGATAGTCCCAGGTCAGGTCCTGGATCGCCCGGTCCTTCGGATCGGTGCTCGCCGCGTAGAGCTGCTTCAGGCGGGCGCCGAGGTGGTAGATGAACCAGAGGTCGGACCGGCTGTCCCCCGGCGCCTCGCACACCGCATCGTGCCATTGGACCAGGCGGGCCGTGTTGGTGACGCTGCCGTCCTTCTCCGCAACCAGCGCCGCGGGCAGGAAGAACACCTCGGTGTCAATCTGCTCCGGCGCCAATTCGCCGCGTTGCACCAGGCGGCCTTTCTGCCAGAAATTCGCCGTCTCGCTCATCGCGAAATCGCGCACCACCAGCCATTCCAGCTTGGACAGCCCGCGCTCGACCAGGTCCGAGTTAACCGCGCCGACCACGGGATTCTGGCCGACGATGAACTGGCCTTTCATCACCCCGTCCGTCATCGCCATCGTCATCGGCAATTGCGACAGGTCCCCGGTCAGCTTCGGGAGGTGCTGGTAACCGTAGTCGTTCGCCGCGGTCGCAGTCTCGCCATACCAGGCCTTCAGCAGGCTGACCGCGTATTTCGGGAAGTTGGTCCACCAGCCGGTCGGCGGCGTCTCCGTCTCGATATAGTCCCGCA
Organism: uncultured Acetobacteraceae bacterium; assembly: GCA_964235625.1. Classification (GTDB taxonomy): domain Bacteria; phylum Pseudomonadota; class Alphaproteobacteria; order Acetobacterales; family Acetobacteraceae; genus LMUY01. Next base: position 539 of record CAXSEK010000427.1, on the reverse strand, counting down.
GCGTGCCGTGGGCGTGGAAGGCGTTCGGCTGCGGCAGGTAGGTCGGCAGCATGTTGTACAGCGTCGGGATATCGGTGCTGCCCTGGATGCTGATGTGGCCGCGCAGGGCCATGATGCCACCGCCGGGCCGCCCGATATTGCCGAGCAATCCCTGGATGATCGAGCAGGCGCGGATGATCTGCACGCCCGTGGTATGGTGCGTCCACCCCACGGCGTAGCAGAACGCACCCGTTTTCTCGCGCCCCGAGTTCTTCGTCAGCACGTCCGCGATGCGCAGGAACGTCGCCGCCGGCACGCCGGTGACGCGCTCCACCATCTCCGGCGTATAGCGCGCGAAGTGCCGGCGCATGATCTGGTAGACGCAAGTCGGGTGCTGCAGCGTTGGGTCCATCGGCACCGGGCTCTCCGCCATGCTTTCCTTGGCGGGGCCGCTCTGTTGGGAGTCCACCCGGTGCTCGGCGATGGAGGAGGGAACCGTCTTGCCCTTGTACTGCCAGCTTTCTTCCTTGTAGGAGGCGGTGCCGGCGTCGAAGCCCGAG
>CAXSEK010000426.1:0-3141 GCA_964235625.1 uncultured Acetobacteraceae bacterium | reverse complement strand
TGCTGCGGTCGTCCACCAGGATCACCCGCAACGGCCCGGCATAGTCCTGCGCCAGTAGCGAGCGGAGGCAGGCGGCGATGCTGTCCGCCTCGTCGCGCGCCGGCACCACCACATCCACTGCGGGCGCCGTCTCGGGGTATGCCGGCGACAGGCTCGGCCCCGCGGACCAGAACCGGCCGTGTGCCGCCAGCAGGTAGACCCAGGCGGCGCAGGCCAGCCAGACCAGCACCGCCATCATGCGGCGGCCCGGCGCTGTTCGCGGAACCAGGCCACCGCGTCGAACACCGCCTCGCGTGCCGGCCGGGGGGCATAGCCGAGTTCGGCGCGGGCCTTGGCGGAAGAGAAGAACATCTTCTTGCGCGCCATCGCCAGGATGTCCCGCGTCACCACCGGCTCGATGCCGAAGGTCCGGGCCAACCCCGCGCTGGCCAGCGCCAGCGGATACAGCGCGGCATGCGGCAACTTGATGCGCGGCGGCTTGCGCCCGGCGGCCTCAGCGACCAATGCCAGGATTTGGCCCATCGTCATGTCCTCGCCGCCCAGGATGTAGCATTCGCCAACCCGGCCATGCTCCAGGGCCAGCGCGTGGCCCTCCGCCACGTCGTCCACGTGCGCCACGTTCAGGCCTGTGTCGATATAGGCCGGCATGCGCCCGGCAGCGGCGTCGGCGATCATCTTGCCGGTGGGCGTCGGCTTGATGTCGCGCGGGCCGACCGGGGCGCTCGGGTTCACGACCACGATCGGCAGGCCGTCCCGGGCCAAGGCGAGTACGGCCTGTTCGGCCAGGTATTTGGAGCGCTTGTAGGTGCCGATCACCTTCTCCAGCGCGTTCGGCGTCGTCTCGTCGCCCGGCGTGCCGTCGCCCACCAGGCCGAGCGCCGCCACGCTGCTACAATACACCGCCCGTTCTACGCCCGCCGCCTGGCCGGCCAGGAACAGGGCGCGGGAACCCTCGACGTTGGCGCGGTTCATCTCCTCCGGATCGGGCACCCAGAGCCGATAATCCGCCGCCACGTGGACGATGGAGCGGCACCCGGTGACGGCGCGGGCGAGCGAGGCCGGGTCCCGCAGGTCCCCCTCGGCGAGCTCGGCGGGTAGCCCGGCGATGTTGGCGCGGTTGCCGCCCGGCCGCACCAGCAGGCGCAACGCGTGCCCGCGGGCGAGCAACGCGCGGGTGACGGCTGAGCCGACGAAGCCGGTGGCGCCGGTAACGAGGGTTGGTCCGGGTTCAGGCACGCCGGAGGGCTACCCCAGCCGGGCGCGCCGGTCCAGGGTCTGCCGCTACGGCACCGCCAGGCCGCCGGTCAGTAATACCCGTAGGGATGCGGATGATAGTAACCGTAGCGTGGGCCACGTTCCGGAATGAATATACAACCGGACAAAGCCGCCGCCACAACGAAAGCGCCGGCCGTCTTCAGGCAACGGGCGATCCAGGGATTTGTCATTCTCAAGCACTCCTCTCAAAGCACTCAACGTGGGAGGGCAATGAAACGCTGCCGGGTCGGTCTGTTGAGAAGTGTAACCCAGCGTCCCGCTCTGTATCCCCGCGATGACCCCCGCCCGCCGACACCCTTGGCATGACATACGATTGCATTAAGATGTGTTTACCGAAACCCGGGACGACCGCCATGGACGAGGCCGGCGCAGCGACACTGGTGACCGAGCGTGCCGAGCAGCACAGCCTCGCCACGCTGCAGCGCTCCGGCCTGTTCGACGGCGCCTGGTTCCTGGCCCGCAACCCGGACCTGGGCGGCAGCAGCCACGCCGCGCTGGTGCACTGGCACCGCTATGGCTGGCGGGAGAACCGTTGGCCGAACCCGTATTTCGACCCCGTCTACTATCAGAAACGAAATCCCGGCTGCACTGGGGACCCGCTGCTGCACTATATCGAAGTGGGCGAGGCGGCCGGCGCCAGGCCGGTGCTGCATTTCGATCCCGCCTGGTATCGCGGGCAATACGCCGTGCCCGCGGACGAGCTGTGCCTGGCGCACTATCTGCGCCACCGGCATGGCGGCCGGGTCAGCCCCGTGGCGGAGTTCGACGCCGCCTACTACCTGCGGGAGAACCCGGACGTGGCCGACGCCATGATGGACCCGGCGGAGCACTACTTCGTGCGCGGCTTCAGCGAGGGCCGCGCCCCCTGCCCGGGGTTCGATCCGCGGCGGTGGAAGGGTGGCACCCTGCACGCCAACCCGCTGCTCGGCCTGCTGCAATGGCGCGAACGGGCGCAGCTGGACCGCAGCGCCCCCAACATCGCCGAAGAGGTGCGCCGCACCACCCGTCCGAACCCCGGCTTCGAGGAAGTGGCCCCCCTGCCGCCGGGCCTGGAGGTGCGCGCCAAGCTGCTCGCCTACTACCTGCCGCAATACCACAGGACGGCGGAGAACGACGCCTGGTGGGGCCGCGGCTTCACCGAATGGACCAACCTGGCCCGCTCGCTCCCCCGCTTCGCCGGGCATTACCAGCCACGCACCCCACGCGACCTCGGCCACTACACGCTGGACGGCACGGCCACGCTGCACCGGCAGGCCGCGCTGGCGAAATCCGCCGGGCTGCACGGCTTCGTGTTCTACTTCTACTGGTTCAACGGCCGCCGCCTGCTGGACGCGCCGCTGGAGGCCCTGCTCGCCGATCCCGGCCTGGAGCTGCCGTTCTGCCTGATGTGGGCCAACGAGAACTGGACCCGGCGCTGGGATGGCTCCGACGACCAGGTGCTGGTCAGCCAGGACTACCGCGCCCGCGACGAACCCGCCCTGATCGCCGAGTTCGCCCGCCACTTCGCCGATCGCCGCTACATCCGCCTGGGCGGCCGCCCAGTCCTGATGATCTACCGCGCCCGGCTGATCCCCGGCGGCCCTGCCACGGTGGAGCGCTGGCGCCGCCTGTTCCGCGACGGCTTCGGCGAGGACCCCGTCTTCGTCATGGCCCAAAGCTTCACCGACACCGATCCCCGCCCCTGCGGCATGGACGCCGCCGTCGAATTCCCGCCGCATAAGCTCACCAGCCGCGTCCCAATGATCAACGAGGACCTGCACGTGCTGGACCCGGCGTTCGACGCCGAGGTGTACGACTACGCCGCCATCGCTCGCGCCTCCGCCGAGGAGCCCGCGCCGCCCTTCCCGCTGATCAAGACCGCCGCAC
>CAXSEK010000425.1:0-3149 GCA_964235625.1 uncultured Acetobacteraceae bacterium | reverse complement strand
GCGCTGGCCGGCAGGCCCGCGCGGGCAGGATCGGGTGGGCCGGGGTGTCGGTGGGGGGGCCGGCGGTTGCGGGCACGAGCGGCGCCGAGGGCTTCGGCTGGACCGCGAGTGTCGCGACGGGCAGCAAGACGGAGCGGGCGATGGTACGGCCGGCCTGGGTGCCGATGGTGAGGGTGACGGTGTAGGTGGTGCCGGATTGGCCGGCGGAGAGCCAGAGGACGGCGCGGCTGCCGTCGGCGGCGGTGGAGGCGAGTGCGAGGTCTCCAGGGATGGACGGGCTGATGGTGATGTCGAGCGTGGCGATGGCGTCACCGTCGTTGCCGATGAGGGCGGGCGCGATGTCGAATTGGTAGTCCAGGAGGTCGGCCGGGTCCTTGAGGGGCCACGAGAGGGGCGCCGGGACGGTGGCGGTGGTACCGCGGGGAACGGGAATGAAGGCGTCCAGCGTGATGGTGCGCGCGGCGCTTGGCCGCCAGACGTGGGATGCTGTCGTGGGCATTGGTGATTCCTAAGCAGCGCGCGACCGGGTCAGTAGCGGATTGCGACGAAGGGCTGAGCTTGTGCGGCGACGGCGCTGACGGCGCCGAGTGGCGGGTAGGGACAATGGAAGGACTGCCCCGGCTGCAGCGGGATGGAGGTGGCACTGCCGGCAGAGGCGGTGGTGGTGAAGTCCAGATAGAGGACGGCCGAGCCGGTGTTGACGAAGTCACAGCCGGTCGGGACGGCACCGTTGGTGAACACGGTGACGGCTGTGTCGGCAGTGACGATCGCGGATGCGACGGGCGCCGAGTAGGCGACGGCGCCGGGCTTGCTGATTGCACACGCGCCGGCGGTGTAGGACCCGTCCAGGCTGGGGCAGGCGATGACGACGGTGCCGGCGCGGCCGTCCCGCGTGGCGTAGGAGCTGGTGACTGGTTGCGCCTGCGGCCTGCTGGGTGGCAGGGCGGCGCCGAGCGCCATAGCGAGGAGGAGAGCGGTGCGATGCATGTTCAGAACTCCACGATGACGATGCCGGCGGCGCCGCCACCGCCGTTGCCGTAGACGCCGTAACAGGCGCCGCCGCCGGAGCCGGGTGCAAGGGCGACCTGCTGCGGATTGCTGCCGGAGGCAGCGGCACGGCCGCCACCGCCAAAGCAGGACGCGGCACCGTTGCCGGCGAAGATGCTACTCCCGGCGTTGCCGTCCGAGCCGAACCCGCCCGCAAGGTTGATCGTGCCGCCGGCACCGATGCCGGGGCTGCCACCGGCGGCGAAGGACGCGGCGTTGGCCCCGAACTGGCCACCGGTGGCGCTGATGGCCGAACCAAAGGCGCTGGTGCCGCCGGCGGTGGCAAGGGCCCCGCCGCTAATGCCACCCGCACCGCCGTCCCCGACGATGACGGGGATCGATTGTCCTGGTTGGACCGGGACGATGCCTTCCGCGTAGCCCGCTGCGCCGCCGCCCGCGCCGCCAAGTTGTGGCGCGCCGGAGCCGCCACCGCCGCCGCCGCCGCAGAGGCGGACCTTCACCGCCGTGCTGCCGATCGGGACGACGAAGCTGCCGGAGTTGTTGAAGGTATAGATGCGGGAGAAGCCCGGCGTCAGCGTGTTCAGCTTGAAGGCGATGAAGGGGGCGGTCGGATAATAGATGATGCTGGCCGGCGTGATCTGGGTCTGGCCGTAATTGACCGCGATCACGTAGAGACCGACCCACCCGTTATCGACGGCGGGTGTGACCTGCGCGCCGGTATTGGCGGGGGCCGACGGCTTGAGCTGCAACTGGACCCGCTGCAGGCGCTGCGTGTTCTGGGAGACGCCGTTGTTTGCGGGCCCGCTGAACGGTTGGGCCGGGTTCGCGGCGTTGTAATAGGGCAGGACGATCGGCGTGCCATCGGCCTCGGCAATGGTCGCCTGGATGAGGTAGTTGATGGACTGGCCGGAGATGGCAGGGGCGGTGAGGGTGAAGTTCGTCGCTGTCGTGTTGATGCCCATCTTCACGAGCACGTCGCCGCCGTCGGCCGGGAGGGAGCCGAACGGGTTGGCGTCGATGACGTTGACCGAGGTGATGCTGCCGGGATTGATGGCGACGGTCATGCTGGCGGGTGCGGTGGGTGCGCAGGCAAGACCGTCGGCCACGGTCGTGGCACCCAGCGTGGCCTGGGCCAGGTAGCCCAGGGCGATCATCGTGTTGCGCTGGATGGAGAGGATGTCGGTGTCGAGCGGGATGCTTCCCGGATAGACGATCTGGCGATCCAAGGTGGGGTTCCTCAGTTGGTGATGCGGGTCCAGGCGATGGAGGCCGTCGGCATCACCGCGGTGATGGCCGCGTAGATGTCGGTGTCCGTGACCTGCCCGCCGGAGTCCGCGAGGCTAGCGCGAACAAGGGGGCCGGCGGTGCCATAGCCGGCGACCGTGGCGATGCCAGCGGGGGGCGGGCGCCGGACGGTGACGAACACCTGGAAGGGAAGCTCAAGGCTGCCCCAAGCGCCGGCGACGCCGTAGCCGAGTGCGGGACCGGCGTAGGAGCCGGTGTCGGCGGGCCGGGCTGCTTCGAAGATCGCGGGTGCGCGGCCGGTAAGGGTCAGCAGGGCGGCTTCGAGGGCGGTGCGGGTAGCGTGCTCGCGCACGAGGGCGGCGGCGATGCGACCGCGATAGACGTCATCTGCTTCGGCAGCGCGGCGCGGGAGACGGGGCCCGAAGAAGTCCTGGCCAATAGCGTCGATGAAAGAGCCGGTTGCGCTGGCGAGGCGGGATTGGGCGCGGACGGAGGCGAGCAGCGCGTAGAGCGCCGACCACGCGGTGGCGAGGCCTGTGAGGACCGCGTCGAGCACGGGGGATTGATCGGGGAACCAGCGGTTGGGGAGGACGGCCTTTATGCGCGAGGCGAAGTCCGCAGTGTCGCCTGTCATGTCTCAATCCACCGTTACGGAGGCGGGCTTGATGATGGCGTTTGGCGCCGCGACAAGGTCCGCCGCGCCATTGATCGCCAGGCCCGCAACGTTGGTCACGGAGGCATCGGCGGCGTAGGCGATGGCTGCCAGGCGGGACAGCGGCAGGCCGGCGCCAATCGGCAAGCTGGTGACGTAGGCGTGGATGGCGGCGGCGACGTTGGCTTGAGCGGTGGCGTGGCTCGCGGCGGGGGCGGAGATGGTGAGCGCGACATCGGCGGGG
>CAXSEK010000424.1:0-3151 GCA_964235625.1 uncultured Acetobacteraceae bacterium | reverse complement strand
GGCGGCGTGCGGGAGCGGGCGATCGGGCCGTTCCTGGTCGCGGCCGGGCTGGCGATCCTGGCGGTGGACCTGCTGATCGGGCTGCGGCTACGCGGCCTGCTGCGCCCGGCGCTGGCGTCGGTGGCCGTGGTGCTGGCGCTGGGTACGGCGCATGCGCAGCTGCCCTCGCCGCCGTGGCGCGCCGCCCTGGACACGCGCCTGGCTTACGTCATGTCCGGCGACCCAGCGGTGGATGGCACGGCGCGGGCGGGGCTGGCCGGGCTGTCGGCCTATGTGAACAGCCGGACCGCCGCCCATCTCGGCGACCCCTCGGGCGTGCAGCCGGGCACCGACGACCTCAGCTTCTACCCGCTGCTGTACTGGCCCGTGGCGCAGGGGCAGGTCCTGTCGGCAGCGTCAATCACGGCGCTGAACGACTTCACGCGCAATGGCGGAATCATCTTCATCGACAGCCGGGGTGACCCGGCGGCGCTGAAGGCCGCGGCGGCGGGGCTGGCGATTCCGCCGCTCACGCCGCTGACGACGGAGCACGTGCTGGCTCGGGCATTCTACCTGCTGAGCGAGTATCCGGGGCGCGTCAGTGGCGACACTGTCTGGGTGCAGCGCCAGGGCGACCGCAGCAACGATGACGTGAGCCCCGTAGTGATCGGCGCCAACGACTGGGCATCCGCCTGGGCAGTAGACGCGTCCGGGCGCAACACGGTGGCGGTGGATGGCGGGCCACGGCAGCGCACCCTAGCCTACCGGTTCGGCGTGAACCTGGTGATGTATGCGCTGACCGGGAACTACAAAGGAGATCAGGTGCACGTGCCGCATATCCTCGAGCGGCTCGGCCAATGAGAGTGGGCCAATGAGATTGGGCCAGTGATGGCGTTCAGTTCGATCCGTTTCCTGCCCCTGGTGCCGATCTGGGCGCTGGCGGTGCTGGCAGTGCTGTGCGCGCTGGCGCTGGCGCCGGCCTTATGGCGGCAGGCGCGCGGCGGGGTGTTGCGGCTGCTGTGCTTCGCCGTCGTGCTGCTGTGGCTCGCCGGGCCGCGGCTGGTGCAGGAGGCGCGAGAGGCACTGGGCGACATCGCGTTGCTGGTGGTGGACCGCACCGGATCGATGGCGACCGGCAACCGCGCCGCCCTGGTGGACCAGGCAGCGGCCAAGCTGCAGGCCGAGGCCGCCGCGATGCCGGGCCTCGAGCTGCGCCGGGTGACGGTGCCGGAGGCGGGGCATGACGGCACCCGCCTGTTCACGGCACTGGACCGCGCGCTGGCGGACATCCCACGCTCCCGCCTGGCTGGCATCATGATGCTGACCGACGGCGTGGTGCACGATATCCCGAAAGCGGCGCCGCCTGCCCCGCTGCACGTGCTGCTGGCGGGCACCGGGGAGGAGACCGATAGGCGCATCCGCATCGTGGAAGCGCCGTCCTACGGAATCGTCGGCAAGTCCGTGATCCTGCGCGTCGCGGTGGACGATCTGGGCGTGGACCACGGGGGGCAGACCGCATCGCTGACCATCCGGCGGGACGGGCAAGCGCCGCTGGTGGTGGCCATGCCGGTCGGCGAAGTGCAACCGATCGAGATCCCGATCACCCGCGCCGGGCCGACGGTGGTGGAGCTGACCGCGGCGCCGATGGCGGGGGAGGTGAGTGACCTTAACAACCATGCCGTAATCTCCATCAACGGCGTTCGGGACCGGCTGCGCGTGCTGCTGGTGAGCGGGGAGCCACATGCCGGCGAGCGCACCTGGCGGCGGCTGCTGAAGGCGGACCCGGCGGTGGACCTGGTGCATTTCACCATCCTGCGCCCGCCGGAGAAGGACGACCTGACGCCGCTGAACGAGTTGGCGCTGATCGCCTTCCCGGTGCGCGAGCTGTTCCAGGTCAAGATCAAGGATTTCGACCTCATCATCCTGGACCGGTTCTCCAACCGCGGGATCCTGCCGCCGCCGTACCTGCGCAACATCGCGGATTACGTGCGGGGCGGCGGCGCGCTGCTGCTGTCGGTAGGGCCAGAATTCACCGGCTCGGCGTCGCTCGCCTACAGCCCGCTGGCGCCGGTGTTGCCGGCCGAGCCGATGAGCGGCAATGCGGGCGTCATCGACGGGCCGTTCCGTCCTTTGGTGACGCCGCTGGGCGAGCGCCACCCAGTGACGGCCGGGCTGCCCGGCGACCATGCCGGCACCGTACCGGGGGCCGCGCCGGCCTGGGGTGAATGGTATCGCCGCATGCAACCGGCCGCCTCCCACGGGCAGGCGGTGATGAGCGGGCCGGACGGGCAGCCGCTGCTGCTGCTGGACCGGGTCGGCCAGGGGCGCGCGGCGCTGCTGCTGTCGGACCAGATCTGGTTGTGGTCGCGCGACCACGAGGGTGGTGGCCCACAGGCGGAGCTGCTGCGCCGGGTCGCGCACTGGCTGATGAAGGAGCCGGCGCTGGAGGAAGAGGCGCTGACCGCCTCGGTGGATGGCGGCATGCTGGGCGTGGAGCGCCGGACCACGGCCGACACGCCGCCCCCGCCGGTGACGGTAACGGGGCCGGGTGGGCAGACGACGCAGCTCAAGCTGGCGCAGACGGCGCCGGGCCGTGCCGCGGCGTCGATGCCGGCGGCCGACCCGGGGGTTTGGCAGGTCAGCGACGGGACGCGTTCGGTGTTCGCCGCCGCCGGCTCTGCCAACCCGCTGGAGATCGCGGACCTGCGCACGACGGCCGACTACCTGACGCAAGTCGTTCGGGCCTCGGGCGGCAGCGTGCACTGGTTGGCCCCGTCGGGCGCGCCGGAGTTGCGGTCTGTGGAGGCGGACCGGGTCGCCGCCGGGGCCGGCTGGATCGGGTTGCGGCGTAACCACGACCACCTGGTCACAGGTGTGGCGGCGACGCCGCTGATGCCGGCCTGGCTGGCTTTGCCGTTGCTCCTGGGCCTGGCGTTCGCCGCTTGGCGCCGGGAGGGTATGGCTTAGTCGGCCGGCATCGTGCGTGCGGGGAAGGCGGCGGAGGTTGGTTTTGAAATGCGTGACTGGCCGCGCTAGACTGGGAACATGCGCACGATCGTCCTGTTGTCCGTCCTTTTCACGGGTCTTGTCCTGGCCGCATTGCCGGCCGATGCCCAGATCGGCGGACCGATTAGCGAGTCCAAGATCCGCTCCGGCGCACCCAAGGCGGCTC
>CAXSEK010000423.1:0-3174 GCA_964235625.1 uncultured Acetobacteraceae bacterium | reverse complement strand
TGCCAAATTCACGGCCCGGGACGGCGACGACAGGAGGGCCGAGGCGGTGTTCCGCGCCCATGCCGAGGCGAGCCGGCGCGACGCGGGCAACGGGTCGTTTACCGTGGTGCAGGACCGCGCAGTGCCCGGGCAGTTCACCACTTTGGAGGTTTGGCGCGACGCGGCGGCCATGAAGGCGCACCAGGGCACAGCGCACTACGAGGCGTTCCACGACGCGATCTGGCCGCTGCTGGCCGTGCCGCCCGATGTCCGGCTGAACCACTTGGTTCAGTGAGCCCGATGTTGCTTGAATCGAAACAAATAGGAGAACGACGCATGCCCGACGGCAGCAAGCCTCTTGTCATTAAGCAGGGGGAAGAGGCGCATGACACGCCGCAATCTGGCGGCCTGTCCATCGTCACAGGGGTAGGGCGGCACAACACGCCGGCAACCCGGATTTGGACTGGCAAGACAGCCAACAAGCCTGGCACCCGCTCCCTGCCCCACTACCACGGCGAGGCGGAAACCGGGGCCTACGTGTTGTCCGGCCATGCTCGGCTGTTCTTCGGTCCCGGCTTCGCCGAGCACATCGATTTGGCAACCGGCGATTATTTGTTCGTGCCAGCGTTCGTGCATCACATTGAGGCCAACATGAGCACCACGGAGGAGCTGCTCTGGCTCGTCAGCCGCAGTCCGGGCGATATCGTGCACAACCTGGATGACGTCGAGGACGCCGCGCTCGAAGGCTTCCGCCGGGCGTGACCCGACTGCCCGTCGCGGCCGGTAGCCGGCAGGCTGTGCCCGGGCCGCCACTCCGCGGCCGCCTGGCCGGAGCGGTCGCGGGCGCCGTGTTTGCGAGCCTGGCCATATCAGTCTGGTTGCTGATTGGTGAGATCGGTTCGGGCCAGCCTTCGGAACTCACCCGGGCAATCCGGATCATTCTCGACTGGTTCCGCCTTGTCCCGTCCGCGGTGGGACAGGCGCCTAGCGCGGGCATCGAATATTCCGCCCAGGTTTTCCACTTGTTGCTGTCGGTTGCGGCCGGAGTGGCCTACGCCCCGGTTTGGCCGCGTCGCGGCAGCGTGCTGCGGATGGGCTGCTATTCGGGGCCGGGTTCTTCCTGTTGGCACATGCCGTCTTTGGGCCGCTGGCGGGTTTCATGCCGCCCATCTGGCAGGTCGCCCGGCAGGAGCCGTTTCTGACTGTAGCCCTCTCGCTCAGCCAGCATCTTTCCTTCGGGTCATGCACGGCCTTGTTCGCGCACTTCGCCCAATATCAGACCTTCGCCGTCAGGGCTTCGGCGCGAGCCGGGCCATCGCCAGGTCAGCCCCAGCCTGCGCACAATCCTCGTCGAGTTGGCCGGCCGGGGAGCCGGCAACGCCGATCGTGGCGGCGGTCGTGCCGTCCGGCCGGGTGATCAAAACGCCGCCGGGTTCCAGCAAAATCTCCGGGATGTGCAGCAATTGGCCCGAGGATGGGTCGGGCAGTATCTGCTTCGCCAGTGCGTCCGTGTTGGGCACGTTGCGGATTGGGCCGAGGTTCAGGATTGTGTACGCCTTCAAGCGTGCGCTCTCGATCGCATAGGGCGTGGCGCCGTCTCCGCGCGCGACGATCTGATACTGACCACCGGGGTCCAGCACCACGGCGGTGACAGGATGCCCGGCCCCGCCGCACTTCGCCACCGCAGCATCCGCGGCATCGCGTGCAGCGCTGAATGGCAGGGCGGGCGTCGCCGGGCGCATCGGCTCGGCGGCGACGGTGGGCCACGGTGCCGCGAAGGCAAGGACGGCCAAGAGGACAAGGCTGCGGTAGGGGTTCATCGGAGGACTCCGTCAGTGGTGCCAAGCATGACATGCACGGTCATGGGAGGCTGGGCGAGAAACGCCCCCAACGCCGCGAAAGCTGTGAACTCGGAACTTTTCTGGAAGTGGTCCGTGTCGTCGGCAAGGCTGGCCCAGCGCACGTCCAGCCACCACGAGGCGGGGTCGTCCACTGCGGGGCCGAAGGCATGCGATAGATGGCCGGGTTGTCGCGCCAGGACGGACAGGGCCTGGTCCATGGCGGCCTTGAAGTTAGCCTGCTCGCCCGGCTTGACCCTGAACTGCGTGATGACCGCCGCTGGGTTGCGCGGCGCCATGCCGACCGGTCCGCCGAACAGGCCCGTCACGCTGCCTTGCGCCAGCACCTTGCTGCGGATCGCCGCCCGCAGGCGGGCGAGGGTCGCCCCGGCACCAAGGCCGAGGTGCCCCGTGTTGAGCGCGTACACCGTCGTGACGTAATGGTGCGGGCGGTCCTGGCCCGGCAGCGGGCATGGGCCGGCGTAGTGCGGCACCTCCGCCTCCGTGTAGCCGCCGACGGCGGGAGCAGGCAGCGATCCGCCAGCGCTACCCGAGCCGTCTGGAAGCCCGTGCGCCTCGGGCGGCAGGTCGAACACGAGCCAATGCGTGTAGTCCACCCCGGTGACGCCGTCCGTCTCGATCATCTCTAACGCGAAGCCCTGCGTGCCCACGGGCGCCTCACCCCACTCGATCGGCGGGGACTGGTTGGCTCCGTCGCAGCCCAGCAGGTTCGAGCGCACGCTGTCGGGCATGGGCGTGTTGTCGGCAAATGCGCGGCTCGTCACGGCAAGTGCCGCAATGCCCGGCGGCCGCGCCGGCGGCTCCTGCGCCAAGGCGCCAGGCGCCGTAGCAAGCCACCCGGCGGCAATGCAGCTCAGAAGCAACGCACGGCGCGGCTGCAGCTGGGCTGCGGCCGGATACTTAGATAGTCCCGCGGTGTCCGTCATGGCGTCAGTCCGGATGGGTTGCAGCCTGGAATGGCGTGCGGACATCCATCCGATCCTGTCCGAACGATAGCCCCTGTCCGGGCGAACGACCTTCGCGCACCGGGCGGAGGTGAGCAGCCCCCGTCGGTCACCGATGGCCGGAGCTGCCCTTAATCACGGTGTCTTCACGTGCATGTGCCTCCCCACCGAAGTGGCGGGCCATGAATCCCAGGAATGCGCGGGCCGCCGCCGACACGTATTTCCGGTTCGGGTAGAGCGCCACGATGTCCATGTCGTTGGACGGAAAATCCCCGAGCACCTCGACCAGGCGCCCGGTTTCCAGATCATCCTTCACGTCCCATTGCGATTTCGACACCAGGCCACGGCCGGCCAGCGCCCAATCGCGCAGCACCTCGCCGCTGTTGGAACGC
>CAXSEK010000422.1:0-3179 GCA_964235625.1 uncultured Acetobacteraceae bacterium | reverse complement strand
GATCATCTCCTGCCCGTCCTGCGCGCGGCAGGGCTTCAACGTGATCCAGACGGTGAGCACGCTGGAGGAGCGGTTGGCCCATATCGAGACGCCGATCACGCTCTCTATCATCGGATGTGTCGTGAACGGGCCCGGCGAGGCGCTGATGACCGATCTGGGCGTCACCGGCGGCGGCGACGGCAAGCACATGGTCTACGCCGCCGGCCGCCAGGACCACCGCATGAACGGCGAAGGCATGGTGGACCACATCGTTGACCTGGTGGAGGCCAAGGTCGCGGAGCTGAAGGCCGCGGTGCCGGTGAAGGTGGCCGCGGAGTGAGCGTGCCGCGCGTGGACACATCCCACATCAAGTCCCCACGCGACCCGATGACTCCGGAGGAGCGGGAGGCGGTTCGGGCGGAGTTGCGGGAGGAGTCGGACGCGATTGAGCGATACATCGCCGAGCATGGCGACCCGCGGGTGGAGTGGGCTGCGATGTTCGCCGAACACGACTGCGAAGGCTGCGACGTGCACGATGCAGCATGACGTCTTCCCAAACCCTGGAAGGCTTGGGCGAGCTGGTTACCCCTATGTGACCGTCCTGCAGGCTGATGTCGTCGAAGGCAATACCAAGCTCGTCTCCTTTCGCACGGATCGACGTGGTATCGCGGTCTCGCTCTCGTCCCAGAGTGGCGGTCGGTGATGCGTCCTTTACTTTGGTGCTTGACCTGATGTTCTCCATTCCGAACCGCGCAGTTACTCGGCCGCTCGCCTCCATTGCCGGCCATCGAGGCGATATCATCGATGCCCTGGACTGGTTGTTCACCGGCATCTAACCGGCTTCGTACACCACCCTCGTCACCGCACCACCCCGCATCGACACCACCCGGCGCACGAACCGCACCACGTCCGGCACCGCATACCCGACCGTCAGCTCCACCGCGCACGCCACCGGCGCGAACCCCGCCCGGCGGCGACCGGCGTAGTCGAACGATCCAACCGGCTGGAACGTGCCCGGCCCGCGCGGCTTCGGGCCAAGCGCGAAGGTGGCGCCGCTGTTGATCGGGCTGAGCATGATCTGCGCCCGATAGGTCGCCACCAGCGCCGCCGCGTCGATCTCCAGCACGTCATGCTCCAGCGCGCGATATGCCCGGCCATCCAGCAGCTTGAGTAAGCGGGCCCGGGTCAGCCAGAAGAACACGCGGCCGTTCAGCAGTTCATACCAGTGGGCCGGCAGCATCCCGTCCGTGAGGCACCGGCGCAGCGCACCGTCGCTCATCGGCTTCTGATCGCGCACCACGGCCGTGCCGTGGACCGGATGGTGTAGCGCCACGCCCGCCGGCCGGTGCTGCCGCAGGATCGCCTCCCGCCGCGCCCCGCCCACCTCGAACAGGTCGAGCAGCGCCACCGTGCTGCGCAGCCCATGGCGCTGGATGTCAGGCCAACTGCCCCGCTCCGCCATATGATACAGCGTCGGGCAGTGCCGCAGCAGTTCGGCCAGATCGGTTTCGGTCACTCTGCCCAGCTACGCCTGCCGCCAGCGCCGTCAACCCGCTTGCACCCGGCGCCTCGCCGGGCGATGACGGGGCCACCCTCACCCTATCTCCCGGACCACCATGGCCGCCCTGCAGCCGCCTCGCGGCACCCACGACCTCATCGGCGAAGACCAGCGCCGCCACGCCCGCGTGGTGGATACGGCCCGGCACACCGCCTCGCTCTACGGTTTCGACGAATGGGCCACCCCCATCTTCGAGGACACCCGCGTGTTCGCCCGCACCCTGGGCGATACGTCCGATGTCGTGACCAAGGAGATGTACAGCTTCGACGACCGTGGCGGCGACAGCATCACCCTGCGGCCCGAAGGCACCGCCGGCATCTGCCGCGCCCTGGTGACCAACGGCCTGACGCAATCCTTGCCACAAAAGGTGTTCTACGCCGGCCCCATGTTCCGCTACGAGCGCCCGCAGAAAGGCCGCTACCGCCAGTTCCACCAGATCGGCCTCGAGCTGATCGGCCCGCCGGAGCCGCTGGCCGATGCCGAGGTGATTGCCTGCGGCTGGGACATCCTCACCCGGCTCGGCGTCGCCGCCGACACGGTGCTCGAGGTCAACACCCTGGGTGACCGCGCCAGCCGCGACGCCTACCGCGCGGCGCTGGTCACCTATTTCTCGGCCCACCGCCAGGCACTGTCCGCCGAAAGCCAGGAGCGGCTGGAACGCAACCCGATGCGCATCCTGGACAGCAAGGACGCGGCGGATCGCGCCATCGTCGCCGATGCACCGACCATCGCTCCGCATCTGACCGCGGAGGCAGCCGCCTTCTACACCGGGCTGCTCACCCAACTGGGCCGCTTCGGCGTGCCGTTCCGGGAAAACCCACGCATCGTCCGCGGCCTCGACTACTACAATCACACCGCGTTCGAGTTCGTGACGGACCGCCTCGGCGCGCAGGGCACCGTGATGGCGGGCGGCCGCTATGACGGCCTGGTGGAGCAGATGGGCGGCCCCGCAACCCCCGCCGTAGGCTGGGCTGCAGGAATCGAACGGTTGTCCATGCTGTTGGCCGATGCCGGCAGCGCCCCCGCCTGCATCGCCGTCATCCCAGTGGGGGAGGCGGCCGAGGCCGCCGCGTCCGGCGTGCTGCAATCACTTCGCGCCGCCGGCTTGCGGGCTGAGATGGCCTATCGCGGCAACCTCAAGCGTCGCATGGAACGCGCCAACCGCATCGGCGCCCACGCTGCGGTGATCCTGGGCGAGGCCGAACTGGCCCGCGGCGTGGCCCAGCTCAAGCACCTGGATACCGGCGCGCAGGAGGAGGTGGCGCTGGACCAGCTCACCAGCCGCCTCCTGTGACCCCGCTCGACACCAAGCTGGACCGCGTGGTGGACCGCGCGGCGGACCTCAGCGCCCAGCTCCAGGCCGGCCTCTCGGGCGACGCCTTCGCCCGCGCCTCCCGCGAACTGTCCGAACTGGACCCGGTGGTGGCCCGCATCGGCGACCTTCGCGCGGCGCAGCGGGCCGCGAAGGAAGCCGAAGCGCTGCTCGCCGACCCCGAGATGAAGGATCTGGCCGAGGCGGAACTGCAGGACCTGCGCGAGAGCCTGCCGGCGCTGCAGCACGAGATCCGCCTGTCCCTGCTGCCGCAGGACGAGGCGGACGCCCGAAGCGCCATCCGCGAGCTGCGGCCGGCGGCCGGCGGTG
>CAXSEK010000421.1:0-3206 GCA_964235625.1 uncultured Acetobacteraceae bacterium | reverse complement strand
AGCGCCGCGCAGACCGCCTGCGCCCGCCTCAACGAGCGCCAGCTGCCCTGCGTGGTGGTGCGGCCAGAGGACTCCTGAGAGCGACCCGCCTAAACGACCTTCTTCTCCCGCAACTCCGCGATCTGCCCGGCATCGTAGCCCAGCTCCCCCAGCACCGCGTCCGTGTGCTCGCCGGGGTCCGGCGTCGCCGTCTCCAGCTTGGCGGGAGTGCGGCTCAGCTTGATCGCCTGGCCCACCAGCTCCGTCCGACCCAGCGTCGGGTGCTCCACCGCCTGCGCCATGCCGAGATGCTTCACCTGAACGTCTGCGAACACCTCGCGCAGGTCGTAGATCGGTCCGCACGGCACCTCCGCCGCGTTCAGCCGCTCCACCCAGGCGGCGGAGCTGTCCGTCCGGGTCACCTCGGCAATCCGCTCGTTCAGCGCAGCGCGGTTGGCGGAGCGGGCAGGGCCGGTGCTGTAATGCTCGTCGCCTGGAAGGTCCAGCAGGCCGAGCGCGGTGCAGAGCCGGGCGAAGATCACCTCGCTGGAGGCGGCGATGTTGATGTGCCCGTCGCTGGTCGGGAACACCCCGGTCGGGATGCTGGTCGGGTGGTCGTTGCCGGCCTGCTGCGGCACGTCCCCCTCCATCAGGAACCGGGCGGCCTGGAAGTCCATCATTGCGATCATGGAGCCGAGCAGGCTGCTCTGCACCCACTGGCCCTCGCCGGACACCTCGCGTTCGAGGAGCGCGGCCATAATGCCCTGCGCGGCGAACAGCCCTGCAGTCAGATCCGCCACGGGGATGCCGGCGCGCACCGGGCCGTGGCCGGGCAGGCCCGTGACGCTCATCAGCCCGCCCATGCCTTGCGCGATCTGGTCGAAGCCAGGGCGCATGCGGTACGGGCCGTCCTCGCCGAAGCCCGAGATGCTGGCGTAGACCAGCCGCGGGTTCACCGCCCGCATCGCCGCGTAGCCGATGCCCAGCCGGTCCTTCACGTCCGGCCGGAAATTCTCCACCAGCACGTCGGACCGGGCCGCCAGCTGGCGCAGGATCTCCTTGCCCTCCGGCGCCTTCAGGTCGAGCGTCATGCAGCGCTTGTTGCGGTGCAGGTTCTGGAAGTCCGGGCCCAGCCGTCCGCCGCCCAGCCCGCCATCGCCGCCGGGTGCCTCGATCTTGATCACCTTCGCCCCGAAATCGGCGAACTGCCGTACGCAGGTGGGGCCGGCGCGGACGCGGGTGAGGTCGATGACGCTGAAGCGGGAGAGTGCGCTCATGCAGGTTGCATCCTGGTTTTATGCCGTCGCGCACCCTAGAAGCGCCGGACCATGACCGACAATATCTTCACCACCATTCGCGCCCGCGTCCTGACCGCCCTGGCAGCGTCCTATCCCGGCCTCGATCCGGCTTTGCTCGCCCGCGTAGAGGTGACGCCGGCGCGCGAGGCCGCGCATGGCGACATGGCGACCAACGCCGCCCTGATCGTGGCCAAGCCCGCGCGCCAGCCGCCCGCCCACATCGCCGCCACCCTGGCCACCGCCCTGGCGGACGCGCCGGAGATCGCGTCGGCCGAGCCGGCCGGGCCCGGCTTCGTCAACATCCGCCTGCGCCCGGCGGCACTCCTCGCTTGCATCCCGGCGATCCTGACGGCGCGGGAAGCGTATGGCACCAGCGATGTGGGGCAGGGGCGGCGGGTGAACGTGGAATACGTTTCGGCCAACCCGACCGGGCCGATGCATGTCGGCCACTGCCGCGGCGCCGTGGTGGGGGATGCGCTGGCCAACCTGCTGGCCAAGGCCGGCTACGCGGTGACCAAGGAGTTCTACATCAACGACGCCGGCAACCAGGTGGCCGCCCTCGCCTGGGCCGTCTACTGGCGCTACCTCGAGGCGCTGGGCACGGTGCTGACCGAGGAGGCGTTCGCGGCAGTCGTTCCCGGCGGACTGCAATACAAGGGCGACTACCTGGTCCCGGTCGGCCAGGCGCTGGCGGCCGAGTTCGGTGACCGGTTCGCCGGGCCAGGGCTGACGGTGGCGGACCCGGCAGGCTGGCTGGAGCCGGTGCGCGCCTTCGCCATCCGCACCATGCTCGCCGGCATCCACGAGAACCTGGCCGCAATCGGCGTCCAGTTCGACCGGTTCAGCTCCGAGCGGGACCTGCTGGACAGCGCCGCCCCGGATGCCGCGATCGCCCAGCTGCAAGCCGATGGCCTGGTATACCAAGGCGTGCTGGAGCCACCCAAGGGCAAGCAGCTGGACGATTGGGAGCCGCGTGAGCAACTGTTGTTCCGCTCGACCCAATTCGGCGACGACGTGGACCGGCCGTTGCGCAAATCCGACGGCAGCAACACCTATTTCGCCAACGACATCGCCTACCACGCCGCCAAGGCCGCCCGGTCGGACGTGCTGATCGACGTGCTGGGCGCGGACCATGGCGGCTACGTCTCGCGCATGAAGGCGGCGACCACGGCGATCACCGGCGGGCGCGTGGCGCTGGAGGTGGTGCTGTGCCAGGTGGTGCGCGTGCTGAAAGGCGGCGCGCTGCTGAAGATGAGCAAGCGCGCCGGCACCTTCATCACCCTGGCCGACCTGCTGGACGAGGTCGGCCGGGACGCCCTTCGCTTCACTATGCTGACCCGCAAGGCCGACGCGCAGATGGATTTCGACATCGACGCCGTGAAGAAGATGGAGAAGGACAATCCCGTCCACTACGTGCAGTACGCCCATGCCCGCTGCCGCTCCGTGCTGCGCCGCGCCGAGTCCGACATGCCGGGCCTGATGGTGGACGCGTCGGCCCCGCTCGACACGCTGGGAGACGAGGCGGAGTTCGCCGTCCTACGCCGGCTACAAGCCTGGCCGCGCACGGTGGAGAGCGCCGCCGAGGCGCGCGAGCCACATAGAATCGCCTTTTTCCTGTATGACTTGGCGAGCGACTTTCATACGCTGCAGAACCGGCGCCAGGATGACGGCGCGATCCAGCGCTTCATCCAGCCGGACAAGCCCGTCCAGACGCGGGCGCGCCTGGCCCTGGTGGCGGCCGTCGCGACCGTCATCCGGTCCGGCCTGGGAGTGATGGGTGTCATGCCGGTCGAGGAGATGCACTGGAATGAGTGAGCGCCTGAACATGCCGGTGGAGAGCTGGCGCCCGCAACGGCGCGAGTCCTTGTTCGACCCGCAGATCCTGCGCATGGCGGTGCTCGCCGGGGGTGCCGCGGCGGTGTTGGGTCT
>CAXSEK010000420.1:0-3206 GCA_964235625.1 uncultured Acetobacteraceae bacterium | reverse complement strand
CGGGGAAGACCGCTGCACCCTCGTTCAAGGCGGCGCTTGCCGAGCTCGGCAAGCGCACGGCGTCCGGGCTCAGCCTGGACCGAACGGTGGAGATCATCGCCGAGGCAGCGCGCAACCGGCAGTTCATCACCTACAAGACGGTGGCGTTGCAGAGCGGCGTGAAGTGGAACAGCGCCAACGTCACCATGCCGAAGCACCTGCTGGCAGTGTGCGAGCACGGCCACCGCAAGGGGTTGCCGATGCTGTCGGCCATCGTGGTCAGCCAGAGCCATCTCGCGGATGGCGGCATGGACCAGGCGACGCTGGACGGGTTTTGCAAGGCTGCCTGCGCGCTGAACTACGAGGTCACCGACCCGGTGGCGTTCCTGAAGGAGCAGCAGGCGGCGGTGTTCGCGGCCGCGGAGGAAGGGCGGATCCGATGAGCTACACGCTACCCGGCGAGACTGGCGACTGGGAGATCGTCTGCGGCCTGGAGGTGCACGCCCAGGTGACCAGCCAGGCCAAGCTGTTCTCCGGCGCGTCGACCGAGTTCGGCGCCGAACCGAACAGCCAGGTAAGCTTCGTGGACGCCGGGTTCCCGGGGATGCTGCCGGTGATCAACCGGGAATGTGTGGCCCAGGCGGTGCGCACGGGGCTCGGGCTGGACGCGCAGATCAACTTGGTGAGCCGGTTCGACCGCAAGAACTACTTCTACGCCGACCTGCCGCAGGGCTATCAGATCAGCCAGCTGTATCATCCGATCGTGGGCGCCGGGCACGTGGATCTGGAGGTGGAGGGCACTGCGCGGCGCATCGGCGTCACGCGGCTGCACCTGGAGCAGGATGCCGGCAAGTCGCTGCACGACCAGGATCCGTCGCAGTCCTTCATCGACCTCAACCGCTCCGGCATCGCGCTGATGGAAATCGTCTCCGAGCCGGACATCCGCTCGCCGGAGGAGGCCGGCGCCTACCTGCGCAAGCTCCGCTCCATCCTGCGCTACCTCGGCACCTGCGACGGCAACATGGAGGAGGGGTCCATGCGGGCGGACGTGAACGTCTCCGTCCGCAAGCACGGCGAGCCGTTCCGCACCCGGTGCGAGGTGAAGAACGTGAGCTCGATCCGCTTCGTGATGCACGCCGTGGAGGTAGAAGCGCGGCGGCAGATCGGCGTGTGGGAGGATGGCGGCGAGGTGGCGCAGGAGACGCGGCTGTACGACAGCGTGCGCGGCGAAACGCGCTCCATGCGGTCCAAGGAGGACGCGCACGACTACCGCTACTTCCCCGACCCGGACCTGCTGCCGCTGGTGCTGGACGATGCGTGGGTGGACGGGCTGCGTGCCGGGCTGCCGGAGCTGCCGGACGCCAAGCAGGCGCGGTTCGTGAGCGATTACGGGCTGTCCCGCTACGATTCGAGCGTGCTGGTGGCGGAGCAGGCCACGGCGGCCTTTTTCGAGACGGTGGCCAAGGGGCGCGATGCGAAGGCCGCTGCCAACTGGGTGATGGGCGACCTGTTCGCCGCGCTGAACCGCTCGGGCCGCGGCATCGAGGACTCGCCGGTCCGCGCCGCGGCGCTGGGCGAGATGCTGGACCTGGTGGCGGACGGCACGATCAACGGCCGCATCGCCAAGGATGTGTTCGAGGCGATGGTCGAGACCGGCGAGGCCCCCGGCGCCATCGTGGAGGCGCGTGGCCTGCGCCAGGTGACGGACACGGGTGCCATCGACGCCGCGATCGAGGCGGTGGTCGCGGCCAACGGCGACAAGGTGGCCCAGTACCGCGCGGGCAAGGTCAAGCTGTTCGGCTTCTTCGTCGGCCAGGTGATGAGGGCGACGGGCGGCAAGGGCAACCCGGCGCTGATCAACGAAGCGCTGGAGAAGCGCCTGGCCTGACTCCTGTTGAACCCGTGGCCCGAGGACGACTGTCCTCTGGCGGGGTTTGGGGCAGAGCCCGCTTCTTTGCTTCGCTGAGCTTCGCTATTCAGGGCCGTAATCGGCAAGCCCCGGCAACATCGCCTCGATCACGAAGTCCACGAACACCGCCGGTGCATCCAGGTAGAACTCGCGGCCAGAATAGGCGCCGACATCCGCCGCCACGCCGTGCCCGGCCAGCCACGCCGCCAGCCGCTCCAGGTCGGCCCGCGGCGTATCGCTCAGGAACGAGACCTGGGACCGCTTCTTGTCTTCGTCGCGTGCGGCCGTGCTGCTTCGGCTGAATTGCAGGTCCACGGTGGCGCCGGGCTGGCGCAGCCAGATGGACCGTTCGGTCCGGCGCAGCACGCGGAAGCCCAGGCGGGTGGTGAATAGCGTGACAACTGTCTCGAACTGCTCGGTGTCGAGGCGGTTGGCGACGTGGTTAAGGCGCATCGTGCATGCTCTCCGTCCATGGCTGGTGTTTTGGTATCCAACCTTTGTGCACGTGCCGGTGGGACGCCAACGCGCATCCCACCCTACGAGGGATTGGCTGCCGCGGTCGTTGTGTAGGAGCCGGGGGTTAGCAGGACGGGGACGTGGTGGTGCGGCCTTTGACGCCTGACCGGCGGCGCGCTCCTATGCCGGCATGAGTGTCAAGCCAGCCAAGCGCGTCGCGATCCTGGGGATGGGGGCTGTCGGGTTGGGCAGCGCGGCCCTGCTCGCCTCGCGCGGCCACGACCCGGTGTTGTGGTCCCCGACCGGGGGCACCGGTGCGGGTCCCATGATGCTGCATGCGGAAGGGGCGTTGCCGCTGACAGCGCAGGTCAGCGTGGTGGAAACCTGTGCCGAGGCGGTGGCGGGCGCGGATGCCGTGCTGGTGGCGGTGCCAGCGCCGGGCTACCGGGCGGTGCTGGGGGCGCTGGCCGCGGCGCTGCGGCCCGGCCAGACGGTGCTGATCAGCGGGCACCTGTCCTTCGCGGCGTTGTACCTGTCCAAGCTACTGGCCGACCTAGGCGTGGCCGTGCCGATCGTCGCCTGGGGCACCACCGCCGTCAGCGGCCGCCGCACGGCACCGGACGCGGTGCGCGTGTCCAGCGTGCGGGCGGAGGTGGATGTTGCGACCGTGCCGGGCCGTGACGCGGACGCCATGCTGGCCCTGTGCCGCGGCCTGTTCGGCGACCGGTTCCGCGCGCGCGCCGGGCTGATGGCGGTCGCACTCAGCAACGTCAACCCGCAGAACCACCTGGCCATCGCGCTGTGCAACTTCACCCGCATCGAGCGTGGCGAGGCGTGGTTCCAGAATACCAACATCACCGCC
>CAXSEK010000419.1:0-3218 GCA_964235625.1 uncultured Acetobacteraceae bacterium | reverse complement strand
GGGCCAGGTGTTCGCCGACATCGGGCGTGCCGCGGCCGCTCTCGGCGCCGCTGCGGCGGCGCTTCCGGTGGCAGACAAGCCCATGCCGGTGCCGCCCATGCCGCCTGGTCCGCTGGCCTGGCGCGTGGCTATGCGCGTGACCCTGGCTGTGTCCCTCGCCATGGCGGGCGGGATGGCGATCTCGCCGCAACGTTGGTTCTGGGCGGTGATCTCCACCTACCTCGTGTTCGTCGGCACCCGGTCCCGCAGCGAGACGGTCTACAAAGGCGTCCAACGCTTGTCTGGTACCCTGCTCGGCCTGGTGGCCGGCGTTTCGCTGGCAAGCATGCTGCAAGGCAGCGACCCGGCACAGGCGGTGGCTTTGATCGCCGCGGTGTTCGGAATGTACTACTTCACCTTCCTGTCCTACACGGCCGGCATGTTGTGCGTCACCGTGCTGCTCGGGCTGCTCTACAGCCTGCTCGGATCGTCGACGGAGCCGATCCTGCTCCTGCGCCTTGAGGAGACGGCGATCGGCGCCAGCGCCGCCATCTTCGTCGCCGTCTGCATCCTGCCGTTACGCACGCAGGACCGGGTGGCGCAGTCCGGCACGGCGGTGCTGCGGGCGCTGGCGGATGCCGTGGGCGCGTGCCGCCGGGCCCTCGCCGGCGAAGCGGACGCACGCCCCGTACCGGCCTTGCGGGCGGTCGACCGGCAGGTGGCCGATCTGCGGCTGGCCTTGCTGCCGCAATCTGTCGGCCGCTTCATGCTCCGCCGGTCCGAACCCGAACGTCCCGTGCCCGCCTTGCTTACCTGCGTGCACTGGGCCCGTGCCCTCGCCGTGGCGGCCACTGCGGCGGACCCGGATGCCGCCGGGCGCGCCGGAGCGATCGAGCGCACCATGCGCACCCTGGCGGAGGGCGGCCAGGTCAGCCCGATGGGCGGGCTAGGTCGCCAGCCGCCGGTCCAGGGCGGCACCGCCGTATCGGTGGCGTTGGACGGCCTGGACATGGCGATGGGCGCCTTGGCGGAACGGTTGGCGATCGGCGCGTTGCACGCGTTCGAAGTGGGCTAAGCCGGTTGCCAGCTGCGAATACTCGCCCCCTGTGGCCTTGTCGCTACGAGGGAGCGGCGCTAGGTGGGTATGAACAGTCGAAGGGAGCGGTCCATGGCTCTGACAGCCGAGAAATCCAACGGCATCATGCCGCAGGAACGCTCCAATTTCAGCATGTCGCAGGACGATCTGCTGTCCGCCTATGGCGACATGCTGCTCATCCGACGGTTCGAGGAAAAGGCCGGCCAGCTCTACGGCATGGGCCTGATCGGCGGCTTCTGCCATCTGTACATCGGGCAGGAAGCCGTCGTCGTCGGTATGCAAGGCGCGTTGAAGCAGGGCGACGAGGTCATCACCTCCTACCGCGACCACGGCCACATGCTGGCCACCGGCATGGAACCTCGCGGCGTGATGGCGGAGCTGACAGGGCGGTCGGGCGGCTATTCCCGCGGCAAAGGCGGTTCGATGCACATGTTCAGCCGCGAGAAGAACTTCTTCGGTGGCCACGGCATCGTCGGCGCCCAAGTCAGCATCGGCACCGGGCTCGCCTTCGCCAATTGGTATCGCGAGAACGACAACGTCTCCGTCACCTACTTCGGGGACGGCGCCGCCAATCAGGGCCAGGTATTCGAGAGCTTCAACCTTGCCGCCCTGATGAAGCTGCCCTGCATCTACGTGATCGAGAACAACAAATATGGCATGGGCACCAGCATCGAGCGGTCCAGCGCCTCGCGCGAGCTATCGAAGAACGGCGCGCCCTGGAGCATGGCCAACGCCGAGGTGGACGGCATGGACGTGACCGCGGTGCGTCGCGCGGCGGAGGAAGCCGTGGCCCATTGCCGCGCTGGCAAGGGCCCGTTCCTGCTCGAGATGAAGACCTACCGCTACCGCGGCCACTCCATGTCCGACCCCGGCAAGTACCGCACCCGCGACGAAATCCAGAAGATGCGGGACGAGCATGATTGCATCGAACAGGCCCGCCGCCTGTTGATGGGCCTGGGCACGGACGAGGCCGCGCTGAAGGAGATCGATACCAAGGTGAAGGCGCGCGTCAATGAGGCGGCGGAATTCGCCCAGGCCAGCCCCGAGCCAGACGAGAGAGAACTGTGGACCGACGTGCTGTTGGAGGCCTGACCGACGTGTCAACCCAAGTTCTCATGCCGGCTTTGTCCCCCACGATGACGGAGGGCAAGCTTGCCCGCTGGCTGAAGAAAGTGGGCGAGGACGTGCGCGCCGGCGACGTGATCGCCGAGATCGAGACCGACAAGGCCACCATGGAAGTGGAGGCGGTGGACGAGGGCACGCTCTCCAAGATCCTGGTCGAGGAAGGCACCGAGGGCGTTCCGGTCAACACCCCGATCGCCGTGTTGGGTGAGGGAGCCGCCGAGGCCGCCGCCCCGCCCACCGCCGAGGCGCCGCAGAAGCTGGAGCCGAAGCGCCCGGCGGAGACTGTGTCCAACACCATGCCCGCCACCGCTGCGGCCGCTCCGGAGAAGGAGTGGGGTGCCACCGCGCCCACCACGGTGCGCGAGGCACTGCGCGACGCGATGGCGCTGGAGATGCGGCGCGACAGGAGCGTGTTCCTGCTGGGCGAGGAAGTCGCGCAATACCAGGGCGCCTATAAGATCAGCCAGGGCCTGCTGGACGAGTTCGGCCCTCGCCGCATCATCGACACGCCGATCACCGAGCACGGCTTCACCGGCATGGCCGTTGGCGCCGGCATGGCCGGGCTGCGTCCGATCGTCGAGTTCATGACCTTCAACTTCGCCATGCAGGCGATCGACCAGATCATCAATTCCGCCGCCAAGACGCTGTACATGTCCGGCGGCCAGATGGGCTGCCCGATCGTCTTCCGCGGCCCAAACGGCGCCGCCAGCCGCGTCGGCGCCCAGCACAGCCAGTGCTACGCCAGCTGGTACGCACACGTGCCCGGCCTGAAGGTCGTTGCCCCCTGGTCCGCCGCCGACGCCAAAGGCCTGCTGCGCAGCGCCATCCGCGACCCGAACCCGGTGATCGTGCTGGAGAACGAGATCCTCTACGGCCAGACCTTCGACTGTCCGACCGACCCGGAGTTCACCCTTCCTATCGGCCACGCCAAGATCGAGCGGCCCGGCAGCCACGTCACCATCGTCGCCTTCTCGATCATGGTCGGCGTCGCGATGAAGGCGGCCGAGGCGCTGGCGGA
>CAXSEK010000418.1:0-3224 GCA_964235625.1 uncultured Acetobacteraceae bacterium | reverse complement strand
CTCACTCTGCCAGAGCCGGTGGGTGTGCTGGTGTGCGATGCCAGCTTCATCGGCCTGCGCACCTTGCTGCCGGCGCCGCTGGCCTGCTGCAGGCGGGGGGCCTGGGCGGTCGCGCTGATCAAGCCGCAATTCGAGGCTGGGCCGGAGCAGGTCGGCAAGAACGGCGTCGTCCGTGACCCGGCGGTGCACGACGCGGTGTGCGCCACGATCCGCACCTGGTGGGCGGCGCTGCCGGGTTGGCACGTGATCGGGATCCAACCCAGCCCGATCACCGGGCCTGAGGGCAACCGCGAGTTCCTGATCGCCGCATGCTCCGCACCCTGACGCCATGGCTGCCGGCCAGCCTCCTGTTCGTGGTCCTGGTTGCCCTGCTGTGGCAACCGCTCCCCGTACGTGAGGCAGAGGCCTGGCTCGACTACCGGCTGACCGGCCGGTTGCCGCCCCCGATCGTCATCGGCCGCAACGGCCGGCTGTTCCTGGGCAACCATGAGGGCAGCCCGCCTAGCTCCCTCATCGCCGACGTCTGCGGTGGCAGCGTCGATGCGGCCGCGATCGCGCGGGCCGCCATGGTGATCAGCCCCTTGCTCGCCGCCGGCCGCGCGACGAGGCTGCCGTTCCGCTTCCTGGTCATTCCCACCGCCCCGCGCATCTACCCCGAGGATGTGCCGGCCGGCATACCCTGCACCGACTTCGCCGCCGACCGGCTGGTGCACGAGCTGAACGATGACGACCTCGCCTATCCTGTGCGCCAGATGCAGGCGCTCAAGCAGCGCTTCGACGTGCTGCCCCGCCAGCATTTCCACTGGGCCGGGGAGGGGCCGCTGCGCGTGGCGGAGATCGTGGCTGAGGGGATGGGCCTGCAACGCCGCCTCACCCTGGCGCTGCGCCCCGACAATCGCTCCTCGGACCTGAACGGCTTCGACCCGGGCGTCAGCCTGCACGACCGGGTCGGCACGCCGAACCTGCGCGCGGCCGGCGTTTCGCAATGTGACGGGGAGCGCTGCACGCCGGCGCTGCCGGACGCGATCGTGGCGTTCACCCACCCTGGGCCCGGCCGCCTGTTGCTGCTTGCCGACAGCTTCGGCGACGAGATCGGCGGGGATTTCGCCGAATATGCCGGCACCGTCTGGCTGGTGCGCATGAATGTGGCCTTGGTCACGCCCGCCGGGCCGATCGCAGGCGCCATCGCGGCCTTCCATCCCGATGCAGTCGTTGTGGCCTATCACGACGCCGGCGCCCTGGCGCTCGACCCGGCCTCGCAAACCAGCCTTGCAATCGCGGCGCGGCTGCTGGCCGATGCGGGCTTGCCACCACCGCGTCCCGCCCCCTAGGTTGCTGGTGCAATGAGCCGCAGCCCATCCCCTCGTGCGATCACTGGCCAGCCCCGGCTGGCCACGGCGCTGCTCATCCTTCGACTTCTCCGCCCCTGAGCGTTCCGCCGGGCTGAGACGCGCCGGCATCGCTCAGGGGGACCTGAGATGCCCACCCGCACCCCACGCCATCCGGAGCGCCTGCCAATGACCATCCACCATCCGAGTTTCGGCACGCTGGCCGACAACCGCGTCATCATCTTCGACACCACCTTGCGGGACGGCGAGCAGTCGCCCGGCTTCTCCATGAACCTGAACGAGAAGCTCCGCATGGCGGAGGCGCTGGCCGAGCTGGGCGTGGACGTGATCGAGGCCGGGTTCCCGATCGCCTCGCCGGGCGACTTCGAGAGCGTGAAGCTGATCGCCGAGCAGGTCCGCGGCCCGGTGATCGCCGGCCTCGCCCGCACCGGCCGCGCCGACATCCTGCGCGCCGCCGAGGCCGTGCGCGGGGCCGCGCGCCCCCGCATCCACGTCTTCCTCTCCACTAGCCCGCTGCACATGAAATACAAGCTGCGGATGGAGCCGGACGCGGTGCTGCAGCTGACGATCGACTGCGTGACGCTGGCCCGGCAGCACGCCGAGGACGTGGAGTGGTCCGCCGAGGATGGCAGCCGCACCGAGCCCGACTTCCTGTGCCGTTGCGTGGAGGCGGCGATCAAGGCCGGTGCCACCACGATCAACGTCCCGGACACCGTCGGCTATGCCGTGCCGGAGGACATGCACCGCATCTTCACCATGCTGCGCGAGCGCGTGCCCGGCGCGGACGAGGTGGTGCTGTCCACCCACAACCATAACGACCTCGGCCTGGCCGTCGCCAACACCATCGCGGCCCTGCGTGCCGGCGCGCGGCAGGTGGAGTGCACGGTGAACGGCATCGGCGAGCGTGCCGGCAACGCGGCGCTGGAGGAGGTGGCGATGGCCATCCGCACCCGGCAGGACGCCGTTCCCTACACCACGGGGATCGACACGCCGCGGATCCTGCGGGTGTCCAAAATGCTGGCCACCATCACCGGGTTCGACGTGCAGCCCAACAAGGCGATCGTCGGCCGCAACGCCTTCGCGCATGAGAGCGGCATCCATCAGGACGGCGTGCTGAAGAATGCCGCCACCTACGAGATCATGACGCCGGAGAGCGTCGGCTGGACCAAGAGCAGCCTGGTGATGGGCAAGCATTCCGGCCGCGCCGCGTTCCGCGACAAGCTGCAGGCGTTGGGCTACGGGGAGGTGGGCGAGAACCGGTTGAACGAGGCGTTCCGCCGCTTCAAGGACCTCGCCGACCGCAAGAAGATCGTTTACGATGAGGACCTTGTTGCCCTGGTCGACGACGAGGTGGTGCGAGACCATGCCCGGCTGCGCTTCGTGTCGCTAGCGGTGCAGGCCGGCTCGCACGGTCCGGCGAACGCCGAGCTGCATCTGGAGGTGGACGGCACGGTGCAGTCCGCGACGGCGGCCGGCCTGGGCCCGGTGGACGCCACGTTCAACGCCCTGCGCACGATCTTCCCGCATGAGGGCACGTTGGTGCTGTACTCGGTCGGTGCGGTGACGGAGGGTTCGGACGCCCAGGCCCGCACCACCGTTCGGCTCGAGGAGGGTGGCAAGATGGTTGACGGGCAAGGGGCCGACACGGACACGATCGTCTCGGCAGCGCGGGCCTACGTGCATGCGCTGAACAAGTTGACGGTGAAGCGGGTGCGGACGGAGCCGGAGCAGCTTTCGGCTTAGTCTGCTGCCTTCTTCCTCTCCCGTCCTTCACGGGAGAGCGCGGGGTGAGGGCCGTCCGCGCACCCGTTTTCAGCAATCACGGGATTCCAAGCTCCCTCACCCCGGCCCTCTTCCAAAGAGAGAGAGAGGGAG
>CAXSEK010000417.1:0-3240 GCA_964235625.1 uncultured Acetobacteraceae bacterium | reverse complement strand
GCCGGGTTCGCTTGCGGCCCAGTCCAGGCGTCCTTCGGCGTTGGCCTCGTCGAAGCGGACGACCAGGAGGCCGGTTCGACCAGCGAACCAGCGGTCCAGGACAAAGGCGAGCTGCGCTTCCGTGCAGCAGTGCAGGAAGGGGTCGGCACTGAGCCATGCTCCGGCGTCGTCCAGCGCCGGGCGTGTCGTCACGTGGCAGAGTGTCGGCATGCTAGCCTCCCTTGGTGTGGCGCAGTATGGCGTCGTAGGCGGCTCGCAGGTCTTGCCCGGCCAGCACATCCTGCACCAGGCGGTGGAAGCCGTCCTCGGTGGCTTGCTCCAGGGCCGGGATCCCGTCCAGGGACCGCAGCCAGGCAAGGTCCTGTAGGACACGCTGCACCAACTCGGCCGGGGGCGGGGCGAGGCTCGCGGGGTCCTCGGGGGCGTTCCACTCGAAGAACAGGCGCATCTCCCGGCGGTAGTCGTTGCGCTCGGCCGGCATGCGGAGCTGGTCGCCACGGCGTTTCTTGACCAGGAACTCCTCGAACGACTTGCACCAATAGTGGCGCAACTCTCCGCCGCGATAGCCGTCGTTGCGATACTTCCAGACCCCCGCCTTGTCCGGCCCGCGGGACGCCTCGATCACGTCCAGGGCCGCATCGACGAAATAGCCGCCGGGTAGCACCTCGGGGAAGTGCAGCACGCGCATCGAGACCACGTCGCATAGCCGCACCATGCTCTTCACCAGCGGTGGCGCCGGCTTGGCGTGTTGGAAGCGCTGCAGCAGGATCCCCTTCGTCCGCGCAATCGCGTAGGCGGAGACGAACCATCGCCAGTGGAAACACACCGCCGAGGGCAGGTGGCCGGCGTAGCGTCGCTCCAGCGCCGCCAGCATGCCGGGCACCGATCGGCCGGATGCCGCCGCGGGGATCAGGAACTCATCGGAGTCGGCGTAGAACACCCACTCGAAGTCCCGCAGCTCCGGCAAGAAATGCAGCGAGTGCGCGAAGGCCTTGCGCTGCGGCGAGACCATCCCCGCCGTCTCGTTCTCGATCAGGGTGATGACGCCCTGCTCGGCCAGCGCGTGCAGCAGTGGGTCCGACCCGTCCGCGTTGTCGTTGGTGTAGACGAAGATGCCCTCGAACCCGATTGCCCGGGCATGCGCCACCCACTCCAGCGCGGACACGCCGTCATCGCGCAGGGTCACCACCGCCGCTGCCGTGCGACGGGGCCGCACCAGGCCCAGCGCCACGTGCACCAGGGTCTCGACCGGGCCCCAACCAGCCAACGGCTCCATCTCGACGAGCGCATCGTCGGACGCCGGGCTCACCAGGCAGGTCCGCATCGCCTCCGGCCGGACCTCGCACGCGCGCCAGTCGATGACGACGCGCAACCAGAGCAGGGCGTCCAGATACGGCCGGTCGCTCGGGCTCGGGCTGGCGAACCCGTCGATGAGGGCCAGCGGATCGATCAGGGCGGCCGCGATGGCGGGGAGCGTGTCGGCCCCGGGCACGCCGGCCAGCCCCTCCGCGAGCCGGGCGGCGACGGCCTCGATCCCCTCGCGGATGGCGAGGCACTCCTGGATCAGGGCGGCGCGCATCGCATCCCCGCGCCGACCCGTTGCGTCCCTCCGCCGCGCCTCCTATGCACCCGCCATGACTCCCGAGCCGAGCATCCGCTTCCAAACCTTCACCGGGCCGGCGATCGCGCAAGCCTGCGCCGCCTTCCAGCACCTGCACGTCGAGGTGTTCCATGACTGGCCCTACCTCTTCCAGGGGGACCCGGCTGCCCCGCCGTATATCGCCGGCTACGTTGACATTCCCCGCGCCGCCCTCTTCCTCGCGACCGACGGCGACAGGCCGGTCGCTGCCGCCACCTGCCTCCCGCTCGGCGACGAGAGCGCCAACGTCCAGGCACCGTTCCTCGAGCGGGGTTGGGACCCGGCACGCTTCTTCTACTTCGGCGAAGGGATCATCTCCGCCCCCTACCGCGGCCGCGGTCTCGGGGTCCGCATCTTCGAATTGCGCGAGTCCCACGCCCGTGCCGTTTCGACCGCGGATTATGCCCTGTTCTGCTCCGTCCGCCGACCCTCCGACCATCCGCTCCGCCCCGCCGCGCCCCACACCAACGACGCGTTCTGGCGCAACCGCGGCTACACGCCGATGCCGGGCGTGGCCTGCACCATGACCTGGACCGATCGCGACCAGCCCGCCCCGTCGGCCCATACGCTCGATTTCTGGATCAAGTCCCTCACCGGCGCTCCCCTGCCATGATGCCCGTCTCACGCGGGTAATTGCATGGGACTCCTTGCATGAAGTTGGCGCTCCTCCAATACCAGGTTCGGTGCCATGCGACGCTGGCCGATTGGCAAGCCGGCTTCGAGGTCCGCATCGCCGAGGCTGCAGCCGCCGGTGCGGAGCTGCTGGTGCTGCCGGAATACGCCAGCATGGACGCCGTGCCCGCCCCCCTGCCCACGTTGCAGGCCGAGCTGGCGGCGGCCTGTGTCCACCACGACGCGGTGCTCGCCATCATGCGGGAGGCGGCGATCCGGCACCACGTCTGGCTCGTCGGCGGCTCGCTGCTGCACCGCCGGGCGGATGGCCGCAACATGAACCACGCGCCGCTCGTAGCCCCCGACGGCCGGGTGGCGTTCCAGGACAAGCACGTCCCCATCCCGTTCGAACGGGGCCCGATGGATGTCGTGGAGGGCGCGCCACCCGCGGTGTTCGAAACGCCCTGGGGCCGGATCGGCATCGCCATCTGTTACGACATCGAGCATCCGCCATTGGCCCGCGCGCAGGCCGAGGCTGGCGCCTGGCTGATCGTGGTGCCGACTGACACCGACACGGTCGCCGGGTTCAACCGGGTCCGCCTGGCCGCGCGCGCCTGCGCCGTGTCCAACCAATGCTACGTGGCCGTCGCCACCACGGTTGGCGACGCGCCGTTCCTGGCGACACTCGACCGCAATCGCGGCTACGCCGCCGTATTCGGCCCAGTCGACCGGGGATTTCCGGAGAACGGTGTGGTCACGCGCGGCAGCATGGACGCGCCGGGCTGGCTATATGCCGAACTCGACCCGGCCAGCATCGCCGCCGTCCGCGAGCATGGCGCCGTGCTGAACCACCGCGACTACGCCGTGGCACCACCGCCCTGTGCGGTGGTCGCGCTATGCCCCTGATCTACCTGGTCGCCGGGGAGCATAGCGGCGACATCCTGGGCAGCCGGCTGATGGCGGCGCGGCGGCAGGCCGACCCGGCGACC
>CAXSEK010000416.1:0-3243 GCA_964235625.1 uncultured Acetobacteraceae bacterium | reverse complement strand
GCCGGGGGTGAGGTCCTGCAGGCTGGAGAGGAAGCCGCCCGAGATCATGACTGTGACGTCCGCGGCCTGGGCGGCGGCGGGCAACAGCAGGGCGGCAAGGACGAGGGCGGCGCGACGCATCGATTGTTCCTTGTTGCTTCGGCGGCGATCAGGCGAAGGCGTTGAACGTGATAAGGGTGTAGGTGTCCTTCACACCGGGGATGGTCTGGATCCGCTCGGTCACGAACAGCCCCGTGTCCTGCTCCGGCTCGAGATAGAACTTGCCCAGCAGGTCGTATTGGCCGGAGGTGGAGTAGATCTCGGAGCATTCCGCCACACCGTCCACGCAGGCGCGGGCGACCCGGTAGGCCTGGCCCATCTCGCATTTCACCTGGATGAAGATCGCTCGCATGGTCGGCAGGATGGCATGGACCGCCCCGCGCGCCTATCCTATCGCCCGGCGGGACAGAGGGAAACGCAGGATGGACGGGATGCGGGCGACGGGTGTGGCGCGGGTCGGCGAGCGGCCGGGCGGGCGGGTGTTGGCCGACGCGCTGGTAGCGCAAGGCATCGACCACGTGTTCGCTGTCCCGGGCGAAAGCTACCTCGACGTGCTGGACGGTCTGTATGCCGTGCACGACCGGCTCAAGCTCGTCACCTGCCGGTTCGAGGCGGGAGCGGTGAACGCGGCCGAGGCGTACGGCAAGCTCACCGGCCGGCCCGCCGCCGCCATGGTGACCCGCGGGCCCGGCGCCTGCCACGGCGCCATCGGCGTGCACATCGCCATGCAGGACAGCACGCCGCTGCTGCTGTTCGTGGGCCAGATCCCGTTCGCCGAGACCGACCGCGAGAGCTTCCAGGAGGTGGACTACCGCCGCATGTTCGGCCCGCTCGCCAAATGGGTGACCCAGATCGACGACGCCCGGCGTATCCCCGAGATCGTGGCGCATGCCGTGGACGTGGCCACCACCGGGCGGCCCGGCCCCGTGGTGATCGCCCTGTCGGAGGAGATGCAGAAAGACCTGGTGGACGTGCCGGACCTGGGCCCAATCCACCTCTCGCGCCCGCAGCCCGACCCGGCGGCGATCGCCGAGCTCGGCCGCCTGCTGGCCGGCGCCCGCAAGCCGCTGGCCATCGTGGGCGGCGGCGGCTGGACGGAGGCGGGGCGGGCGGCGCTGCACCGGTTCCTTACGGCACAGGACATCCCCGTCGCCGTCGGCTTCCGGCGCCAGGCGCTGTATGACGGCACCCTGCCCAACTACGCCGGGGATCTCGGCGTCGGACCGGACCCGGCGCTGGTGACCTACGCGAAGGAAGCCGACCTGATCCTGGCGATCGGCACGCGGCTGGGCGAGGCGGTGACGCAGGGCTACACGCTGTTCGACCAAAGCGGCAGCCAGGCGATCGTGCACGTGCACCAGGACCCGGCGGAGATCGGCCGCGTGTTCCGGCCCCGTCTGGGTATCGCCGCCGACCTCAACGCGTTCTGCGCCGCCGCCGAGGCCCTGCCCGCAGAGGGCGATTGGCAGGACTGGACGGCCCGGCTGCGCGCCACGCGGGAGGCGGGGCGGGAGCCGCCGGACTATGGCCACGCGCTGAACGTGGCCACGGCGATGCGCGAGTTGGAAACGCTGCTGGCGCCGGATGCCGTGTGTACCTGCGATGCGGGCAACTTCGCCGGTTGGCCGCAGCGTTTTATCAATTTCGGCGCCGGGCAGCGTTTCCTCGGCCCGACCAATGGCGCCATGGGCTACAGCGTGCCGGCCGCGGTGGGGGCCAAGATCGCGTTCCCGGAGCGCATGGTGGTGTCCTTCGTGGGCGACGGCGGGTTCATGATGACGGGGCAGGAGATCGCCACCGCGTTCCACCACGGCGTGGCGCCGCTCGTGATCGTGTTCAATAACCAGATGTACGGCACGATCCGCATGTACCAGGAGCGAAGCTATCCCGGCCGGGTTAGCGGCACGGCGCTCACCAACCCCGATTTCGCCAAGCTGATCGAGGCGTATGGCGGCCATGGCGAGACGGTGTCGGAGACGGCGCAGTTCGGCGACGCGTTCCGTCGCGCCGTGGAAAGTGGGCGCCCGGCGGTGATCGAGCTGGTTATGGACCCCGAGCAGATCACCAGCCGCGCCACGGTCGCCCAGTTGCGGGCCGGCACCGGCGTGGTGAAACCGGACGGCAAGCCTGGCGCCAAGCCGGCAGCCAAGCTGCCGCGGCCCGCAACGCCTCACCCGCGCGCCAAGCGGTAGACTTGGATACATCCATGCCGGCGGCCCGCGGTGCCACGCGCACGCTGCTGCCGTTCGCCGCGATCATGTTCCTGGGCTACGCCGCCGTTGGCATCCCGCTCTCGACGCTGCCGCTGCTGGTCAACCGGACGCTCGGCTATGGCACGGCCGTAGTGGGCATCGTGATCGGGCTGGCCCCGGTGGCGACGCTGCTGACCCGGCAGCTCGCGGGGCAGCTGGCGGACCGGCGCGGGCCGAAGTTCAGCTTGCTGGTCGGCCTGGTGATCACCGCCTGCAGCGGGGTGGCGTACCTGGTGGCCTCCGTGCTGCCGCCGGGTCCGGCGTTGGCGGCGCTGCTGCTTGGCCGCGTGGTGTTGGGCTTGGGGGACAGCGTGTTTACCACGGCGTGCAACACCTGGATGGTGACGGCGGTGGGGCCTGGCCAGGCAGGCCGCGCGATGTCCTGGGCGGGGATCGCAATGTATGGGGCGTTCGCGGTGGGCGCGCCGCTGGGCGCGGTGTTGGGCGGCATCGGGTTTGGCTGGGTGGCGATCGCGGTGATGGTGACGCCGCTGCTGGCGCTGCCGGTGGCGCTTGCACGCCCTGGGCTACCAGCGATGCCGGCGCGGCGGGCCGGCTTCTTCGGCGTGGTGGGCAAGATGTGGCCGCCGGGCCTGGGCCTGGTGCTGGCCTCCGGCGGGTTCGGCACGATCGCGGCCTTCCTGGCCCTGCGCTACGCCACCATGGGCTGGGGCGGCGCGGGGCTGGCGCTGACTGGGTTCGGGGCGGTGTATATCGTCTCCCGCCTCCTGTTCGCGGGGTTGCCGGACCGGTTGGGCGGCATCCGGGTGGCCGCGGTGTGCCTCGCGACGGAGGCATGCGGGCTGCTTCTGATCGGCCTCGCCGGCTCGCCGCTGACGGCCTTCCTGGGCACGGCGCTGACCGGCCTCGGCTACTCGATGGTGTTCCCCTCCCTCGGGGTGGAGGTGGTACGCCGAGTGCCCGCGGAGAGCCGGGGTGTGGCACTGGCCGC
>CAXSEK010000415.1:0-3251 GCA_964235625.1 uncultured Acetobacteraceae bacterium | reverse complement strand
TCGCCTTCCCGGTAAACCTCCCCCGCTGGTAGCGCAGGAGAGGCTTGCCGTCGCGGCCCTAAATCACACCGAGTAGTACATCTCGAACTCGACCGGGTGCGGGGTGTGCTCGAAGCGGTACACCTCGCTCCATTTCAGCTCGATATAGCTCTCGATCTGGTCGGCGGAGAACACGTCCCCGGCCAGCAGGAACTCGTGGTCGGCCGCCAGGGCCCCGAGCGCCTCCCGCAGCGAGCCACACACCGTGGGGATGCCCTTCAGCTCCTCCGGCGGCAGGTCGTACAGGTCCTTGTCCATCGGGTCGCCCGGATGGATCTTGTTCCGGATGCCGTCGAGCCCGGCCATCAGCAGCGCGGCGTAGGCGAGATACGGGTTGGCCGACGGATCGGGGAAGCGGACCTCGACGCGCTTGGCCTTCGGGCTGGTGGTGTAGGGGATGCGGCAGGAGGCCGAGCGGTTGCGCGCCGAGTAGGCCAGCAGAACCGGTGCCTCGAAGCCCGGGATCAGGCGCTTGTAGCTGTTGGTGCTCGGGTTGGTGAACGCGTTCAGCGCCTTGGCGTGCTTAATGATGCCGCCGATGTAATACAGGCACATCTCCGACAGGTCGGCATAGCCATTGCCGGCGAACAGTGGCTTGCCATCCTTCCAGATCGACTGGTGGGTGTGCATGCCGGTGCCGTTGTCGCCGTAGATCGGCTTCGGCATGAACGTCGCCGTCTTGCCGTAGCTGTGCGCCACGTTATGGACGCAGTACTTATAGATCTGCATCTGGTCGGCCATCTTGGTCAGCGTGGTGAAACGCGTGCCCAGCTCGTGCTGCGATTGCGCCACCTCGTGATGATGCTTCTCGATCGGCAGGCCCATCTCGCCCATCGTGGACAGCATCTCGGCGCGCAGGTCGCTCTCGCTGTCCACCGGGGGCACGGGGAAGTAGCCGCCCTTGAGGCCGGGCCGGTGGCCCATGTTGCCCTCCGGATACTCCTTCATCCGGGCATCGGGGCCTTCAATGCTGTCGATGTGGTAGGTGCCGTAATTGCCGGCGGTGCCGAAACGCACGCTGTCGAAGATGAAGAACTCGGCCTCGGCACCGGTCAGCACGGTGTCGCCGATCCCCGTGGTCTTGAGGTAGGCTTCGGCCAGCTTGGCGGTCGCCCGCGGGTCACGCGAGTAGTACTGCCCGGTGCTCGGCTCGATGATGTCGCAGAACAGGATCAGCGACGGCTTGGCGGCGAACGGGTCCAGCACGGCGGAGGCGCAATCCGGCATCAGGATCATGTCGCTCTCGTTGATCGCCTTCCAGCCGGCGATGGACGAGCCGTCGAACATGAAGCCGTCGGTCAGGCTCTCGTCGTCCACGGTGGAGATGTGCTGCGCCGTGTGGTGCCACTTGCCGCGCGGGTCGGTGAACCGCAGGTCGACGTATTCGACGGAATGCTCCCGGATCATCTCCAGAACCTTGGACGCCTCGCTCGCCGCGACCGGCGTCACTGTCTTCTTTGCCATAATGCCCCTTTTACTCCTGTTGTCCGGCGGCCCTGTGCCGCCGGGTCGCTCAGCGGACGAACGCCGCTAGATCGCCTCGTCGCCCCGTTCACCGGTGCGGATACGCACGACTTCCTCGATGTTGCTGACGAAGATCTTGCCATCCCCGATCCGCCCGGTGCGTGCGGCGTTCACGATCGCTTCCACCGCGCGCTCCACCAAGTCGTCGGTGCAGACCAGCTCGATCTTCACCTTGGGCAGGAAATCCACCACGTATTCTGCGCCACGGTAGAGCTCGGTATGGCCTTTCTGCCGGCCGAACCCCTTGGCCTCCACCACCGTGATGCCCTGGAGTCCCACTTCGTGCAGCGCGTCCTTCACCTCGTCGAGCTTGAACGGCTTGATGACCGCCTCGATCTTTTTCACCGCGTCTTCCCCCCTGCCGGCACGCCGTACAGCCAGGTGCGACGGCAATGAAGGGTTGCATGTGCCGTGCCAACGGGCAATGCGCCGGGATCGCGTGCACGAAGCTTCGCACGCGATTGAACGGGCCACCGCCTGGGGCCATAGTACGAAGCTAGCGTTCAAGGGGAGCCTGCCAGCCGTGAAGCCTGCGAACGAGTTGCTCTCCGGGATTGGCACGACGATCTTCACCGTGATGTCGGCGCTGGCCACTCAGCACGGCTCCGTCAACCTGGGCCAGGGCTTCCCCGACAGTGATGGCCCGCCGGACGTGATCGCCGCCGCAGCCGCCGCCCTGCAGGACGGGCGCAACCAATACCCCCCGCTGACCGGGGTGCCCGAATTGCGCCAGGCGGTGGCCCACGCCAACCGCCGCTTCTACGGCCTGGACGTCGATCCGGTGACCGAGGTGGTCGTCACCTCCGGCGCCACCGAGGCGATCACCGCCAGCCTGATGGCCCTGATCAACCCCGGCGACGAGGTGGTGCTGATCGAGCCGCTATACGACACCTATCTGCCGATCGTGCGCATGATGGGGGCGGTCCCCCGCCTGGTGCGCCTGCAACCGCCGAAATGGGAGCTGCCGCGCGCCGAACTGGCCGCAGCGTTCGGGCCCAAGACGAAGGCGATCCTGCTGAACACGCCGATGAACCCGACCTCCAAGGTGTTCACTGCGGCGGAGCTTGCCTTCATTGCAGACCTGCTGGTCAAGCACGATGCCTATGCCGTGTGCGACGAGGTCTACGAACACCTGACCTATGACGGCTGGCGGCACATCCCGCTGATGACCCTGCCCGGCCTGCGCGACCGGTGCCTGCGCATCGGCAGCGCGGGCAAGACGTTCAGCCTGACGGGCTGGAAGATCGGCTACATCACCGCTCCGGCGAATTTGGCCCTGCTGGCCGCCCGGGCGCACCAGAACCTGACCTTTACCACGCCGCCCAACCTGCAGCGCGGGGTGGCGGTGGGGCTGGCGAAGGACGACGCGTACTTCGCCGGGCTGGCGGGCGCACTGGCTGCCAAGCGGGACCGGTTGTCGGCCGGGCTGGCGGCCCTCGGCTTCGGCATGCTGCCGAGCCAGGGCAGCTACTTCGTGTCGGCCGATTTCAGCCCGCTCGGCTTCGCGGGGGACGATGTGGCGTTCTGCCGGCATATCACGGAGCATGCGGGGGTGACGGCGATCCCGCTCAGTGCGTTCTACGACGCGGCGGGCGGCAAGGCACCGGGACATTACGCGCGGTTCGCCTTCTGCAAGAGCGACGCGGTGCTGGATGAGGCGCTGGCCCGTCTAGGGCGCTACGTCTCTG
>CAXSEK010000414.1:0-3264 GCA_964235625.1 uncultured Acetobacteraceae bacterium | reverse complement strand
CGAACGGCTCGTCCACCAGCACGACCTTGGGGTCCCGCGCGATCGCCTTGGCCAATTCCAGCCGTCGGAGGTCGGCGAAGGGCAGCGTCGCGGGGCGGCGGTCATACACCGCGGCGAGCCCGACGCGGTGGGCGATGGCGCGGGCGCGATCCTCGACGGCCGGGTCGGCGAACAGTTTCAGCAGCGCGTCCGGCAACAAAGCAAGCTTGATGTTCTCCCCCACCGTTTGGCGGTGCAGCGGGCGGGAGTGCTGGAACACCAGGCCCACGCCCTGCCGCGCGATGCGGTGGGAGGGCCAGCCCGCCACGTCCACCCCGTCGATGCGGACCACGCCGGCGTTCGGCCGCTCGATCCCCATGATGAGCTTCATCACGGTGGATTTGCCGGAGCCGTTGGGGCCGATCAGGCCCAGGATCTCGCCGGGCCTGATGGCCAGCGCCATGTCCTTGACCGCAACCAGGCCGCCGAAGCGCTTGGTGAGGCCGGACACCTCCAGCAAGGCCGCGGTGCCGGCCGCCGCCGGGTGGGTGAACTGGACGTTCACAGCATGTCCTTCCGGTGCAGCAACGTGCCGAGGAAGCCGGCGGGCACGAGCAGGATCACGACCAGCGCGAAGGCGGACACCACGAAGGTGCTGAGTTGGCCGAGCGGACGCAGCACCTCCCCGGCGCCGACCAGGAACACTGCCCCTAGTGCCGCACCTAGGATGGTGCGGCGCCCACCTAGCACAGCGGCGATGATCACCTGCACGCCGACGGCGAGGTCGATCACCGTGCCCGGCGAGGCGGTGCTCTCGTAGAACACCAGCAGCGCGCCGGCGAGGCCGCTGAACAGGGCGGACACGCAGAACGCCGCCAGCTTGTGCTTGGCCACGTTGAAGCCGAGCGCCTGGGCCTCGATCGGGTCCTGCCCACAGGCTTGCAGGATGAGGCCGACCGAGGAGCGCGAGAGGCCGAACAGGATGAGGCCGCTGAGCGCCATGAAGCCAAGGGCGAAGTAGTAGTTGAAGGTGTCGTCGCTGGAGAGCACGTCCGGGATGCTCAGGCCGATCTCGCCGCCGGTCCAGTGCGCGAACACCGTCACCATCTGCTGCAGCAGCAGGACCGCGACCAGGGTGATCAGGCCGAAATACGGGCCGGACAGGCGCAGGGCCGGCAAGGCGAGCAGCACGCCGCCCGCCACCGCCAGCAACGCGCCGAACGCGACGCAGACCGGGATCGGCAGCCCCGTCTCGCTGTCGAGGATGCCCGCCCCATAGGCGCCGAGACCGACGAGGAAAGTGGGGCCGAAATTCACTTCGCCCGCGAAGCCGAACAGCAGGTCCCACGACATGGCGAACACGGCGAAGTAGTAGGCCGGGATCAGCACGCCGACGATGTAGGAGGACACGCCGAGCGGGATCAGCGCCGCGATCACGAGGGTGCCGAGCGCGCCCCAGAACAGGCGGGACTTCACCAAGGCGGGCATCAGCGCCGCCCCAGCAGGCCCTGCGGCCGCAGGTATACGACGGCGATCAGCAGGACCAGGGACGGAATGTTCCGGAACGAGGGCGAGATCAGGTAGGAGGTCAGCGTCTCGAGGTAGCCCACGCAGTAGGCGGCGACCAGCGAGCCGGAGACGCTGCCGAGGCCGCCCAGCACGACGATGGAGAACGCCGAGGCGGTGAGCGTGCCGGCATTGTCCGACGACACGCCGAGGAAGGCGCCGAGCAGCACGCCGGCGATCCCCGCCAGCACGCCGTAGATCGCCCAAACCAGCAGGTAGATGTTGGACAGTTCGTAGCCCAGCAGCGTCAGCCCGCGCGGGTTGATGGAGGCGGCGAGCAGCGCCTTGCCGGATCGGGTGCGGTTCACCAGCAGCCACAGCCCGCCGATCGTCGCCCAGCACAGCACGGCGGTGAGGATCTCGTTGGTGGGGGTGCGCACGCCGGCGATCTCCGTCACTCCGG
The DNA here is from genome assembly GCA_964235625.1 of uncultured Acetobacteraceae bacterium. Lineage (GTDB taxonomy): Bacteria > Pseudomonadota > Alphaproteobacteria > Acetobacterales > Acetobacteraceae > LMUY01. The sequence goes on along the minus strand of CAXSEK010000414.1, from coordinate 1,316 downwards.
CGATCAGCGGGCGGACGGTGTGGGGGCTGGTGGTGGTGAGGTAGGCCACCGCCTCCTGGATCATGATGCCCCAGAGGAGGGTGCCGGTGAGCACGAAGATCTCCGTCTCCTCGCGCGGGATGGAGCGGGAGCGCTGGATCGGGCGGACGACGAGGAAGTAGGTGGCGAACGCGACGGCCACGCCCGCCAGCAGGCCGCAGAGCGCGCCGGCCAGCGAGCCGACGATCCCGGCGGTCCACCAGGCGACCACGGCGGCGACCAGCATGGTGCCGCCATGGGCCAGGTTGAGCACGCCGGAGACGCCGAACATCAGGGTGAAGCCGACGGCGCCCAAGCCATACAGGGCGCTGATCGCGAAGCCGTCGATCAGGATTTGATACGCTAGCATTGTCTCACCTGCTTGCTCGCTTCTTTCTCCCTCTCCCGGGGGAGAGGGCTCCTCAGGTGGGAGCGTTCAGTTCGTCAGTTTGACGAAAGAGGGAAAGCGCAAGGTATTGCCGTTGGCGATGGAACTGGGCCAGACCGGGACCTGCTTGCCGCCCTGCCATTGCACGAACAGGCCGCTCACATACTCCGCGCCGTAGCGCATTGCGTGGGTGGCCGGGTCGTCCTTGCCGAAGAAGGCGACGCGGCCGACCGTGCCCTGCCAATCCGTCTTCTCCAGCGCGTCCACCATCTTCTCCGGGTCGGTGCCGCCGGCGCGGTGGATGGCGTCCGCGATGTAGTAGACTTCGTCGTAGGCGGTGTAGCCCGAGTAGGCCGGGGTGATGCCGTATTTCTTCATGTAGGCCTGGGCGAACGGGATGGTCTTGGGCGTGCTGGCGACGCTGTCCGCCGCGATCAGCTGCAGCATGATGCCCTCGGTCGCGCCATTGGTGTCCTTCCAGAAGGTGGAGGAGGTGCCCTGGGAGCTGATGCCCATCTGCGGGATCGGCACCTGCTGGTTGGCCCACTGCACCGTCGGCTGCACGCCCACGTGGCTGATGCCGGTGATGATCACGTCCGGCTTCTTGGCCTCGATACCGTTATAGATCGGCGTGAAGTCCGTCGTGTCGGGCGACATGCGGATATGGTCCAGCACCTTGAGGCCGACCTTGGGCAGGCACTTCTCGTATTCGGCGTCGAGCGGGCCGGTCCAGGCGGCATCCTCGCTCATGATCACGGCGGTCTTCATGTGGTACTTGCTGTCGACCAGCAGGTCCTTGGACGCGTCACACACGGCGTCCGACAGGAAGGTAGACGCCAGGTAGCCTTGGAAGAAATACTTCAGGTGGTCGTAGTCGCCGTGGACGCGCTTGCCGATGTCGTCGCTGGCC
>CAXSEK010000413.1:0-3266 GCA_964235625.1 uncultured Acetobacteraceae bacterium | reverse complement strand
GGCACTGCCTCGTTGATGGCGATACCGCTCATGCGCGCCTGATCCTCGGGTCGAGAGCGGTTTGCACCAGATCGACCAGCAGGTTGAGTGCGACGAAGAACAGCGCCAGCACCAGGATGGTGCCCTGGAGCACCGGGATGTCGCGCTGGAAGATCGCGTTGTTCAGCAGCAGCCCGGTGCCTGGCCAGTTGAACACCGTCTCCACCAGGATCGAGCCGCCCATCAGGTAGCCGAGCTGCAGCCCGATCACCGCCAGCGCGTTCGGCGCCGCGTTTCGCGCCACGTGTTCCAGGATGCCGAGCGAACGCAGCCCCTTGCCGCGCAGCGTGGTGACGAAGTCCTGCGCCAGGATGTCGCTGACAAGGCCGCGCACGGTGCGGGTGATGATGCCCATCGGGATCACCGCCAGCGTGACCGCCGGCAGCACTAGGTGCGACAGGTGCTCCCAGTCCCAGCCCCAGTCGCTGGTGCCGCCCGGCCCCGCGCCCATCGCCGGCAGCCAGTTCAGCTCCACGCTGAAGATGATCACCAGAACCATGCCGAGCCAGTAGTGCGGCACCGAAACCCCGGCCACGGCCGCGCCCACCGAGACCCGGTCGATCCAGGTGCCCCGATACGCGCCGGACAGGCCGCCAAGCAGGCAGCCCAGAACGAAGCCGAGCGCAGACGCCGCCCCCGCCAGCACCAGCGTGTTCTTCACCGCCCCCGCAAGATCGGCCAGCACCGGCCGCCCGTTGGCCAGCGAATGCCCGAGATCGCCCTGCACCACATGGCCTAGCCACACCGCGAACTGTACCGGCAGCGGCCGGTCCAGGCCGTAAGCCTTGCGCACCTGGGCGACCACCTCCTGCGGCGCGTCCGGGGGCACGATGGCGTTGACCGGGTCGCCCGGCGCAATGTGGACCAGCATGAAGCACACCAGGCTGACCGAAAGCGCGATCGGCACGGCGTAGAGGATGCGGCGCAGCAGATAAAGGATCACGTTGATATCCCCCTGCCCGCTGCCGTGCCGGCAGAGCCCAATCCTGCGGGAATAGCGCCGGACGGCAACACGTCCGCGGCGGCTGGTACCTCCGCCACCCGCACGCAGCGCGCCGCGCGGCCGGGCCCGACCCGCCACAGCGCCGGCACCTCCTGCAGGCACTTCGCCTGCACGAACGCGCAGCGCGGCGCGAACGCGCAGCCCATTGCCGGCGCGCGCAAGTCCGGTGGTGCGCCGGGAATGACGGTCAACCGTTGGCCGCGGAGCCCGGCATGCACTGTCGCACCCAACAGGCCCTGCGCATACGGATGCCGCGGATCGCCCATTAGAGCCGCGACCGGCCCCTCCTCGACGAAGCGGCCCGCATACATCACCGCTACCCGGTCGGCGATCTCGCCGGCGACGCCGAGATCGTGGGTCACCAGGATCACGCCCATACCCAGCTCCTGCTGCAATCGACGAAGCAGCAGCAGCACCTGGATCTGTACAGTGGCGTCCAGCGCCGTAGTCGGCTCGTCGGCGAGCAACAGCCTCGGGCGGCAGGACAGCGCCATGGCAATCATCGCGCGCTGGCGCAGTCCCCCGGACAGCTCATGCGGAAACGAATCCAGCCGCCTTTGCGCCGACGGCACCTGCACCAGGTCAAGCAGCTCCAGCGCCCGGCGCCGGGCATCGGCGCGCGACACCCGGTCGTGGCGGCGCACGGTCTCGGCGATCTGCTGGCCGATCGTGAACACCGGGTCGAGCGCGGTCATCGGTTCCTGGAAGATCATCGAAACCACCGAGCCGCGCAGGTCGGACATCGTCCGCTCCGGCACGGCGAGGATGTCGTGGCCGCCGACATGGACCGAGCCGCCAAGCACCGTCCGCTTCGGCGGGTTGAGGCGCATCAGCGCGCGCAATGTCACGGACTTGCCCGAGCCGCTTTCGCCCAGGATGCACAGCACCTCGCGTGCGGCGAGGTCGAAGCTGACCCCTGCGACCGCCTGTACGTCGCCCTCGCGCGAGGTAAAGCGCACCGACAGGTCGCGCACGCGAACCAGCGGGTCGGAGATGCCCGGACCGCCCACAGACCCGGCAACCCCGCCTCTCGCCTCGTCGGACGCGCTCATGCCGCAAGCGCCCCGGCGCGGCTGTGCCCGCTGCCCGGCTCTGCTATCAAACACGCCGCGAGATGCCCGGGCGATGCCTCGCAGAGGACGGGCTCGCGCCGGGCGCACACCGGCTCGGCAAAGGCGCAGCGCGGATGGAAGCGGCAACCCGCGGGTGGGTTGACCGGGCTTGGCGGGTCGCCGGTGATCGGCGCGTGGTTGCGCCGCTGTCCCGGCTGTATCGACGGCCGGCTGGCGAGCAGTGCCGCGGTGTAGGGATGGGCGGGCGCGTCGTAGATGCGCCCCACCGGGCCGATCTCGACCACGCGCCCCAGGTACATCACCAGCACGCGGTCCGACACATGGTGCACCACGTTGAGGTCGTGGCTGACGAACAGGTACGTCAGGCCGAGCTGCGCCTTGAGGTCCACCAGCAGGTTCAGCACCTGCGCCTCCACCGACTTGTCGAGCGCCGAAACCGGCTCGTCCAGGATCACCAGGCGGGGCCGCAGCGCCAGGGAGCGGGCAATGTTGACCCGCTGACGCTGGCCGCCGGATAGCTCGTGCGGGTAGCGCCGCGCATATTGCACCGGGTTCAGCCCGACCGCGTCCAGCAACTCGCGCGCTCGTGCCGCCGCATCGCGCCGCCCCAGTCCGTGCACTACCGGCGCGAAGGCGATCGACTCCTCCACGGTCAGGCGCGGGTTGAGAGAGGCGTAGCTGTCCTGGAACACCATTTGCACCTGGCGGCGGTAGTCCTTCAGCCGGATGCCGCTCGCGCTGGTGTCGACCGCCAGCCCGTCGAACACGAACTCGCCCGAGGTCGGCGGCAGCAGCCCCATGACCAAGCGCAGCGTGGTGGACTTGCCGCAGCCGGACTCGCCCACGATGCCCAGCGTCTCGCCCTTGCGCACGTCGAAGCTGACGTCGTCCACCGCCTGCACCGAGCCGGCGGCGCGGCTCAGGAAGCCAGACCGCAGCGTGAAATGCTTCACCAGCCGGCGCACGGCGAGCAGCGGCTGCGCGGGGCCGCCAACGTCGCGCGCAGGATTGAGCAGGGATGGCAGCGCTGTCATGCGCGGTAGACCTTACGGTGTCGCATCCCCGTCGAAGTGCAAGCGCGGGGCCAGTGCTCGTTTTGCCTTGGAAGACCGTCGCCTAGCCCGCCCGTCCATCCTTCAGGCTCTGCTTTC
>CAXSEK010000412.1:0-3283 GCA_964235625.1 uncultured Acetobacteraceae bacterium | reverse complement strand
CACCGGTGCATCCATTCAGGGCAGCAACCAAGCCAACAACGGCACAGAAGCGGGCTGACGATCGGACGTTGGTCATTCGAGTTCGTTATCACCCCTGCGGAGCCTGTACCAAGTCTTCCCGACATCCGGAGCTACACGCCGAAACGCAATTCGCGATCCATCTCTCGGCATCATCTTGCGGCCACGGGGTTCACCACCAGCCGGACCTCGATCAATTCCGGCTCGTCCGGGATCCGGGCGAGGCTGAACCCCAGCCTGCGCATGAACGCCAGCATCGGGCCGTTCTCCGCTAGCACCTGGCCCACGATCTCCGTCATGCCCTGGGCGCGGCCCCACGTGATCAGCCGTTCCATCAGGTGCCGGGCCAGGCCCCTGCCCTTCATGTCGGACTGCACGATGATGGCGAACTCGCCCTCGTCGCGGTCGCGCACCAGGCGGCTGACGCCGACGGTGTCGCCGTTGGCGCGCACGGCGACGAAGGCCATCTCGCGGTCGTAATCCACCTGAGTCAGGCGGGCGATGCGCTCGGGGGAGAGTTCACGCAGCATGGTGAAGAAGCGCAGCCGCACGTCCTCCGGGCTGATGCGGCGGAACAACGCGGCGTGGGCGGCGGCGTCCTCCGGGCGGATCGGGCGGATGGTGAGCGGCTCGCCGCGCGCGTCCCAGGTTTCCACCAGGTCGGCCGGGTACGGCGGGAGGACGAGCCGGCCTTCCTCACCCGGCGGACGGAGGGTGGCGGAGGGCTCGGCGGACGGGTCGAGCGTGAGGGTGGCGAGGGCCGGGACGTCGATGACCAACTGGCTGAGCCGGACGAGGAGGTCGGCCACCACGCCCGCTTCATCGGTCGGGAGGGGCGGGCCGCGGGCAACCAGGCCATGCGCCAAGGGCAGATTGAGCGGCGGCAGGTCGAAGGCGGCGCTTGCGAGACCGATGGTCGGGCCGAACAGCGCGTCATCCGCGACGGTGACGGGAAGCGGGGGCCGGGTCAGGCCGTAGGCGGCCAGCACGGCTTGCAGCTCTGCCGCCGTCAGGCTTTGCCGGTCGGCGGCACGCGCCGCGGCGACCACGTGCTGGACGGCGGGCCGGTCGGGCGCCAGCTCCAGCACGTCGCTGGGGGGCAACTCGGCGGCGGCGGCGCGGGCGCGGCGGAGGCGGAGCAAATGGTGGAAGCCGGCGACCGCCTGCTCCGGCGTGGCGAAGACGGGGATCCCCGCGGCGGCGAGCCGGCGGCGGTGGGCGGCGCCGGTGGTCTCGCCCATGGCGCAGACCAGCAGCGGCACGCGGGTGCGCGGCACAACGGCGAGCGCCTCGACCCCTGCGGCATCGGCCGGGCCGGTGGGGGCCAGCACGGCCAGGATGCCGCCGACCTCCCGCGCGCCGCCGAGCAGGGAGGCGGCTTCGGCCAGACGCGTCGGCTGCGCTACGCCGACATAGACGATGTCCGCCAGGTCGCCGCCCGGCATGGCCAGGCGCAGCACCTCGCGCGTCTCGGGTGTCAACGGTGCGAGAGCGATACCGCTGGCCAGTGCGGCGTCCGCTGCCAGGCGGCCAGGTCCGATCGCGTTGCTGACGATGGCGAGCTCCTCGCCGCGCGGCGCCGGGCCACGGGTGAGCGTCTCGAGGGCGGCCAGCATGTCCTCGAAACGGGATACGGTGAGCAGGCCGGCCCGATGCAGGGCGGCGTCGAACACCATCTCCGCATGGCCTGTCGGGTCCAGAAGGCGGGAGCCGGCTCGCAACGCGACGACAGGGCGGAGCCGGGCGGCGGCGCGGGCGGCGGAGAGGAAGGCGCGCGGGTCGCGAACGCGGCGGATGTCGAGCAGGATGGGGCCGGTGGCGCTGTCGCGGGAGAGGTAGTCCAACACCTGCACGAAGCCGGTGCCGGCATTGCCGCCGATGCCGACGACCTGGCTGAACCCGACACCGTTCGGCTCCGCCCAGTCCAGCACCGCCCGGCACAGCGCCGCGGATTGCGAGACGAGGGCCACCCGACCGGGCTGCGGGGCGAGGTGCGACAGGGTGGCGTTCAGGTGCAACGCCGGGCAGGCGATCCCGAAGGAGCCGGGGCCGAGGATGCGCACCCCCGTCGCTGCTTGCCCCTCCGCCAGCCCGGTGACCATGCCGAGGGCGACGCCGGCGAAGATGCCCGCAGCCGCGAGTGCGGTATAGAGCGGCTCGATAGTGCCACTCTCGGCCGTGATGATGGCGAGGTCGGCGGGCCGGAGTGACTGGCCGGGCGCTGCGATCTGGACGTCTCCGGCAAATCCCGCCGCCTCGATATTGGCGCAGGCTTGCAGCATGAGGCGGCCTTCGCCCCCAATGAGCGCGAGGGAGCGGGGCCGGAACATGCGCTCCGGGTCAAAGCGGGTTGCAGTGGCGAGGCGACTGGGGGTCATGCGCCGGCGCTCCTAGCGGGACGGCACCGAATACCGGAGGGTGGCGCGGGAAGTAGAGTTACGGCTATCGACTATGTGTCCGCAGCAACACCGCTGCGGATACCCCGTGAAGGAGAGAGCGATGCACGCGAGCATCGAGATCCGGGTCGGTAAGTGGCGGCTGGGGCTCAAACTCGGCTGGTAGTCTCGAATCGGAGCTGGGGCCGTTACCGTTGCCCCACTTCCGGGGATAGCGAGAACACGTTGGTGAAATCAAGATTTGCCGATCACAGCGCCAGCTTCAGCCGCGCCCCGATCTCCCCGATCAGTCCGCGCCGGAAGGCCAGCACGCACACCACGAAGATGCAGCCCTGCACCACCGTCACCCAGCTGCCGATGCCGGCGAGGTAATTCTCCATGCCCTTCAGCACCAACGCCCCGACCGCCGGGCCGAAGATGGTGCCCATGCCGCCCACCAGCGTCATCAATACGATGTCGCCGGATGTCCCGAAATTGACGTCCGTCAGCGTCGCGATGCCGAACACCAGCGCCTTGGCCCCGCCCGCGATGCCGGCGATGAAGCAGGACAGGATGAAGGCGATCAGCTTGTAGTCGTCCGTGCGGTATCCGAGGGAGGTCGCGCGTGGCTCGTTCTCGCGGATCGCCTTCAACACCTGGCCGAAGGGCGAGTGCACGATGCGGTAGATCAGCAGGAAGAAGAACAGGAAGATCACCGCGACAAACAAGTACATCGCCAGGTCGTTGTCGAGAGGGAACAGCCCGAACAGCGCGCCGCGCGGCACTTGCTGAATGCCGTCCTCGCCATGGGTGAACGGCGCCTGGAGGCAGAAGAAGTAGTTCATCTGGGCCAGCGCGAGCGTGATCATGGCGAAGTAGATTCCTTGGCG
>CAXSEK010000411.1:0-3284 GCA_964235625.1 uncultured Acetobacteraceae bacterium | reverse complement strand
TCGAACGCAAGGGCAGATAGCACCTTGCGGTCCATCTCGATCCCGGCCTTGTTCAGCCCGTCGATGAATCGGCTGTAGGTGATCCCGTGCTCACGCACCGCCGCGTTGATGCGCTGGATCCACAGGCCGCGGAACTCACGCTTCTTCACCCGGCGGTCGCGGTAGGCGTATTGCAGGCTCTTCTCGAGCCGCTCGAGCGCGATGCGGTAGTTGGTCGAGCTGCGGCCGACGAAGCCTTTGCTCTGCTCCAGCACCTTCTTGTGCCGGGCGTGGGTGGTTACACCCCGTTTGACGCGTGCCATGCCTGCTGCTCCTTAACCAAGGCCGTAGGGGGCCCACTGCTTGACGGTCAGGCCGTCAGCGTGGGTCAGGGTCTGCGGGCCACGAGCGGAGCGCTTCATCTTCTGCGTCCGCTTGATCAATCCGTGGCGCTTGGCGGCGGGGCCGGACATGACCTTGCCGGTTGCGGTGATCTTGAACCGCTTCTTGACCGACGATTTGGTCTTCAACTTGGGCATTTGCATCTCCTTCATACTGGGACCTGCTAGGGAAGCTGCGCAGGTGTCGCGGCCGGGCATGCCCATCCAGGCCCGGCGCGCAGACTAATTCCATGACCAGCACGCAGTCGCGTTGCCGGAGGGCGGGTCTTTAGCCCCGGCTTACCCTCTTATCAAGGGGAAGCTATAAGCCGCCCCATGCAGGCACGCTTCCACAAGATGCACGGAGCCGGGAACGACTTCGTCGTGGTGGACCAGCGTGTGACGCCACTGGACCTCACGCCGGGCCGGATCGCGGCGCTGGCAGACCGCCATACCGGGGTCGGTTGCGACCAGTTCATCACGATCGGCGTCGTGCCAGGTGCGGACGCGTTGCTGCGGTTCTTCAATCCCGATGGCGGCGAGGCCGGGGCCTGCGGCAACGGCACGCGCTGCGTGGCCGACCTGTTGATGCGTGGGGGCCGGGATGCGCTGACCCTGCGCACCCAGGCCGGGGACTTGGCGGCGTCGCGCCTGCCGGACGGGCGGGTGCGGGTGGACATGGGGGTGGCCCGGTTCGGCTGGCAGGACATCCCGCTGGCCGGGCCGGCCGATACGCTCCACCTGGACCTCCCGGGCAGCCCCGCGGCCGCCTCGATGGGCAACCCGCACGTCACCTTCTTCGACGTCCCGCTCGACCAGGCGCCGGAGCGTGGCCCGGCTGTGGAGCGCCATCCGATGTTCCCCGAGGGCGTGAATGCCGGCTTCGCCGAGGTGCTGGATGCCGGCCGCATCCGCTTGCGGGTGTGGGAGCGTGGAGCCGGGCTTACGCTGGCCTGCGGCTCGGGCGCCTGCGCGGCCCTGGTCAATGCCAGCCGCCGCGGCCTGGTCGGGCGGAGCGCTTCCGTCGTGGTGGACGGCGGCTCGCTGGATATCACATGGCGGGATGACGGCCATGTCGAGATGGCGGGCCCGGTCGCCCACGTGTTCGAGGGCGTGTTCGACCCCGATCGCTTCCCTGGCTGAGCCACACATATCGTAAGAGGAACCACTGGGACATGCACTTCCGCCGAAGCCTCGCTGCCTTCCTGTTGCTTGCCGGGCCGGTCGCGGCCCAACAGACGCCCGTGCCGCCGACACCGCCCGCAGCACCGCCGCCGGTGAGTGGTGCGCCGACCGGCGCCCCCATGCCGGACCCGCTGATGTCACCCGACCTGCAACCACGGACCGGCCGCGCGACCAACCTCACGAGCTTGGTACAGCAATCAACCTGGCAGGATCCGGTGATCGCTGCTGCCCGCCAACAGGCCAAGCAGCTGCCGGACGTGTGCACCACCGCCAGCTTCAAGCCGACCGGCCAGTTGACGATCTACGCGCCGCCGCAGTTCAGCCTGGACGGCGTGCTGACCCAGGGCATCTGGAGCGAGAAGGTCAACGAGACCGGCTGCGGCGCCACCCACACGCTGAACGTGCTCACAGTGCTGCAACCCGGGTCCGCGCCCTCGCGCATCCCGACGATGCCGGGCAGCACCCACGCCGACCCGGCGACGCAGAAGAGCGCGCTGCAATACGCCCAGGCGATCGCGATCCGCGCCTCCCCGGCCGGCTGCCGGCAGCAGAGCTTCGTCGACACCCGGTTCGACGGCTATACCGGGCTGCCCGATACGAGCATCACCGACGGCCGCCCCGCGCGAGCCTGGCGCGAGGTCTGGACGCTGTATGCATGCGGCGGGAGCTATGACATCACGCTGACCTTCACGCCGAACGCGCAGGGTACGCAGTTGCTCGCCACCAATCCGGTGAAGCGCTCCTGATGGGGCCACAGGTCGTCACGTTCGGCTGCCGGCTCAACATCGTTGAGAGCGAGGCGATCCGCGCCTTGCTCGGCGACGCCGCGGACACGGTGGTGGTGAACACCTGCGCCGTGACGCATGAGGCGGAGCGGCAGGCGCGGCAAGCGATCCGGCGGGCGGTGCGGGAGCGGCCCGGCGCCGCCGTGGTGGTCACCGGCTGCGCCGTGCAGCTGGACCCGGCACGCTGGGCGGCGCTCCCGGGCGTGGCGCGGGTGCTGGGCAATGCGGACAAGCTGCATGCACGCTCTTGGCTCCCGGGGGCCGGCAGTCAGGTCAGCCCAGCCGATGCGCCGGCGCCGGCCCCGGCGCCGACCGGGTTCGCGGCGCATACCCGCGGTTTCGTGCAGGTGCAGGCGGGGTGCGATCATCGCTGCACGTTTTGCACCATCCCGTTCGGCCGCGGGCGCAACCGCAGCATCCCCGTTGCCGACGTGGTGGCGCAGGCCGCTGCCCTGGTGGACCGTGGGGTGCAGGAGGTGGTGCTGACGGGGGTGGACATCGCGAGCCACGAGGCCGGGATCGGCAGCGTCGCCGCTGCCGTGCTGAACGGGGTGCCGGGACTGCCGCGGCTGCGGCTGTCCTCGCTGGATCCGGCGGCGATCGACCCGGCCGTGTGGGACCTGCTGGCCGGCGAGGCGCGGTTCATGCCGCATCTGCACCTCTCGCTGCAGTCCGGCGCCGGGCTGGTGCTGAAGCGGATGCGCCGTCGCCACGATCCGGCGGGTGCGATGGCCGTGATCGACCGCGCGCGCCGGCTGCGCCCCGGGATCGCGATCGGGGCCGACCTGATTGCCGGGTTCCCCACCGAGACGGACGGGCTGGCGGCCGAGACCGAGCGCTTCGTAGCGGCGGCGGCGATCCCCTATCTCCACGTTTTCCCCTACAGCGAACGCCCCGGCACGCCGGCCGCGCGCATGCCCGCGGTGTCCCCGCCGGTGCGGCGCGAGCGGGCGGC
>CAXSEK010000410.1:0-3289 GCA_964235625.1 uncultured Acetobacteraceae bacterium | reverse complement strand
CCACATGCATGCCGCTGTCGGGGCGGTGACGCGTTCGCCAGGCCGGAGGGCGGAGCGGAAATGGCTGTGCTCATAGTACGAGCGCATCGAGGACCCAATCGTCCCCTTGGCCCAGTAGACCATCAGGTTATCGATCAGCGCGTCGGCCGGGAACACCTTGAGCAGATCACCTGCATGGTCGGTCCAAGCGTGGAACTTCTCCACGATCCAACTCGCGAGCCCGACAGGCGAGTCGGCCAGGGCAAAGGCCAGGGTCTGAGGTTTGGTGTAGTGCAGGTGCTCATAAGCGCCCTCCTCGGCCTCCCAGCGTGCGGAGGAAGCTTTGTAGGCATCCTCGGCCTTGGTGAAGGGCGGCGAGGCCGAGGTCAGGGGCGGGTCAATCACTGCCGAAACGTGGATGCCGCGCACGGCTTCGGCGTATTTCAGTGCAAGCCGCACCGCCGCCCCGGCACCGATGTCGGTTCCCGAGGCCAAATAGCGCCTGTGACCGAGATGCTCTGTCATGAGACGATGAAATAGCTTCTCCGGCCAGAGCTGGCCGGGGCGCGCCGCATGGTCGGAGAAGCCGAAGCCTGGCAGGGCAGGCATTACCACGTCGAACGCGTCGTCAGCCGAGCCGCCGAACGCCGCGGGATCGGCGAGCATGGGCGCTAGGCTGCGGTACTCGACGAAGCTGGACGGCCAACCGTTCATGAGCAGCAATGGGCGCGGATGCGGCCCGTTTCCCTTTAGGTGCCCGTAGTGGAGGCCAAACCCGTCCACGACGACGCGGTACTGCGGCATTGCATTGAGTCGCCTCTCGGCGGCGTCGAAATCGTATCCCGTGCACCAGTGATGCACGAGCGACTGTAGAAACGGCTTGGCGGCACCGTAACGCCAGTCGGCCGTAAAACAGCATCACTCCAGCGCGTGTGGTTGAGACGGTGCCGGAGATCGCTGTCGAAGCTGACGTTGAAGGGAGCTTCGTGCATGATTCTGCCTCCTCCTGATTGACGTATCTATAATCATCTGAACTGAGTTCCATGATTAATTTGAACGTCTTAGGTTCTCAGAAAGAACTCCATATAATAAAAGGTTATTGTGACGCGCCTCATTAGCCTTTATGTATGAGATAATGCAAGAATGCGCGCAAAAATAAGAGATAGACCTTGCCGAGATGGTTAGTCTTGCCTCGTGGCTACTGTATGCCGAGCACGTAAATTCGTGCCGTCACCTTCGGCGTCGGCCAGATCTTCGACGTCATGCCGGTACTTGCGGCGACTTTCTGCCCGGCGCCGGTGTCGTAAGTGATCAGGCCGCCCGACACCGCCCCGCCGAGATCCTGCGACCACAGGCGCGCGCCGGTCGCGGCGTCCAGCGCGTACAGCGAGCCGCCCATGTCGCCGGCGAACACGACGCCCCCCGCCGTGGGCGTCACGCCCGCGAGCACCGGGGCGGGCAGGCGCACCGTCCAGCGGCGCGCCCCGCTCAAAGCGTCGGTGGCGACCACCCAGCCAGCCCAGTCCTTCGGGTCGTCTTGTTTGCCGAAGCCGTAGGCGGAGGAGCCGGTCCAGGCCTCGCCGGGCTTCGTGGCCTGCACGACCGCATCCGCGTCGATCCGCACCGTGGAACACCAGTCGACCTGCCCGGTGATCACTGTGTCGAGCACGGGGTCATAGGCGGCACCGTTCCATTCCGCGCCGCCCTGCGTGCCCGGGCAGAATCGCACCGGGTCGGCACCCAGCGGCGTGTCGACGTTGCTGTGCGTTGTAAGCGGCACGTCGTAGAGGCGCTCGCCGGTGGCCAGGTCGAAGCCATAGAGGTTGCCGTCCTTAGGCGCCACGGCCATCAGGCGGCGCCCGCCCTTCGTGGTGAACAGGGCGGGGGCGGAGGAGGCGTCCCAGTCGTGGACGTCGTGTGGCGAGAGCAGGAAATGGCGCCGGAACGCGCCGGTGCGGGCGTCGAGCACCACCACGGAACCCGTGAACAAGTTCTCCCCCGGGCGTAGGCCGCCCACGAAGTCGGGAGCCGGATTGCCGCTGGGCACGTAGAGCAGGCCCGTGGCGGGGTCGAGCGAGTAGGAGGTCCAGGTCGCGCCGCCAGTGATCGCAGCGTCTGTGGCCGGCCAGCCCTGCTGCAGGGCGGCGGGCGAGCCGGGGGCCTGAGGTCCGCGCTCGCGGTCGCCCGAGCCGCGCGGCACCAGGAAGAACTCCCAGACGATGCGGCCGGTGGCGGCGTCGAGGGCGTACATGCGGCCCTTGACGCCCTTGTTGTCGCCGCCGCCGTTGCCGATGAACACCAGGCCCTGCTAAGCAATCGGCGCGGCGGGGACGCTTTCGCCCCCATCGGGGTCGGCGATCGACGTGGACCACAGCCTGCGCCCGGTTTTCTCGTCGTAAGCGTGGACCAGGCCGTCGGCGCCGCCGCGGAACACGCGGCCGTCCTCGATCGCGACGCCGCGCTGGACGCCGAGATAGCTGTCGCGGAACTCCTCGCGCACGCGCCAGTTCTCGCGGCAGGTGTCGGGGTCGATGGAGAGGGTGTCGTGCTCGGTGGTGGCGAACAGCGCGTCGTCGCGCTGCACCAGGCCGGACTGGAACGCCGTCATCTGCCCGGTGTCATAGAAGCAGACCACGTGCAGCCGCGGCGCCGTGGCCGCGTCGATCTCGCCAAGCGGCGAGAAGCGCTCCGAGGTCAGGGTGCGGTTGTAGTTGGGCCAGTCCGACCGGGCGAGCGCAGGTACTTGCAAGGCCCATAGGACGAGGGCCGGGATCATCGCGCGAAAGCGCATTGAATGCTCCATTCGTTGCAACCCAATTTTGTCACGCGGAACGCCGGCGCCTGGATGCCTCGGCTGCGGGCGCCCTGGGGACGTCGACCTGGGCCGGGCCTGTTGCTGGATGCCTCGCTACGTCAGGACGACGATCTTCCCGCCTGCCCGGTTCTCCTCCATGCAGCGGTGCGCCTCGACGATCTCGTCGAGGTGGAACACCCGTCCGACCTGCACCTGCAATCGGTCCGCCACGACGTCCTCCACAAGTTCCTCGAGCGGCGTGCGCATGAAGTCCTGCGGGCCGCCGTCGTAGGTCGTGAGGCAGACGGCGCTCGGGATCGCATCCATCGGGCTGAAATCCTCGATCGACCACTTGTTGCCCACCATGCCGGTCATGCAGACGATCCCCCCCGCCCTGGCGCAGCGCAGCGAGTCCTGCAGCGTCGTCGTGCCCACCAGTTCAAGCACCTTGTCGGCGCCGCGTGGGCACAACTCCTTGACCTGCTCAGCAATCACGCCGGTATCGATGAAAACCTG
>CAXSEK010000409.1:0-3298 GCA_964235625.1 uncultured Acetobacteraceae bacterium | reverse complement strand
AAGTTGGCCGGGTCGAGCCAGGCGGTGATCGCGTCGCGGCGGGCGGGCCACTCCTCCGCCAGGATCGAATACATCGCCGTGTCGCGTTGCCGCCCCTTCACCACCAGGTTGGCGCGCAGCGTGCCCTCATACTGGAACCCAAGCCGCTCCGCCGCCCGGCGCGAGGGCGCGTTCAGTGCGTTGCACTTCCACACCAGCCGGCGATAGCCGAGTTCGTCGGCGGCAAGGCGGAGCAGCAGGAACATCGCCTCCGTCGCCGCCCGGGTGCGCTGCATACGCGGGCCGAACCAGATATTGCCGAGCTCGATCGCGGCATTGGCGGGTTGGATCTCCATCAGGGTCAGCCAGCCGCTCACCACCCCGGTCGAGACGGGGCGGATGGCCCAGGCCATCGGGTCATGCGTGGCGGCGAAGGCGGCGACGTGCCGGGCCATCGCGGCCGCGTCCGCGAACGGGCCGTAGCCCATGTAGGCCCAGCCCTGCTCGGCCCCCTGTGCCGCCTCCCACAACTCGTGCGCGTGGCGCACATGCAGCGGCTCCAGCTCCACGTCCCGCCCGCGCAGCCGCACGCGGGCGGGCAGGGGGCGGGGGGTCGCATCCACCGGCGGCCCTAGCGGCGGCCCGACCGACGGATCGACAGCGGCCGAGTCTTGCGGATACCCTATATGCAGGGTGCGATCCTGCCCGGTCACCTCATCCACGGAGTTCAAAACCAAAATGAAACGCCCTGCCCTTCTGCTCGCCGGCTTTGCCGCCTTGTTGTCCGTCGCGGCTCAAGCCGAGACGGTCATGTTTCACGGGGCGATGTCGCCCGCCAACGAAGTGCCCGCGAAAACGACGGACGGCAAGGGAAACGTGGAGGCCTCGCTCGACACCAGCACCAAGATGCTGACCTACACCGTCACCTACTCCGGCCTGACCGGCCCGGCGACGGCCGGCCACTTGCATGGCCCGGCGGCGGTTGGTGCCAATGCCGGCGTGCTCGTTCCGTTCAAGGCGCCGCTGGACAGCCCGGTGAAAGGCACTGCGACGCTGACCGACGACCAAATGAAAGAGCTGATGGCTGGCCAGATTTACGCCAACATCCACACGGCAGCGAACCCAGGTGGCGAGTTGCGCGGCCAGCTGGCGAAGTAAAACGGAAGGTGGGATGCGCTTGGCATTCCATCTTCACGCGTCACGGCGGTGGGATGCCAAAGTGCATCCCACCCTACGCGCGCTTCGGTGCCACCAGCGCCATTCCCAGCAGAACGATGCCCAGCGCTAGCCCAGCCCCCAGTGGACCGCGGTGCTTGCTCGCCCAGAACTGTGCACTCGTCGAGAGCGCCTCTCTGTCGAATGGGCCGTGCTCGGCCGCCGGGCGGGTGGACGGGGTGAACAAGTTTATGTCCCGCGTCTCCGCAATACCTTCGTTGCCTGATTCCTGCAGCTTCGGCCCGAACGCGCCGATCACCAGGTCCGCCAGCCGTGGTGCCACGGCGTTCAGCAGCGCGATCTGAACGCTCTGCCCGCCAACCAGGATGTCGCGCCGCCGGGTAGTGGCCGCGAGGTAGACCGCGTCCGCCACGATCTCCGGCTGGTAGATCGGCGGCGGGGGCCGCGGCAACCCCTCCGTGCGCGACACGGCATGGACGTAGAACGGCGTGTTGACGGCCGGCGGATATACCATGCCGATATGGATCCGGCTGCCCTCGTTGATCAGTTCGGCCCGAACCGCCTCGGCGAACCCGCGCATCGCCCACTTGGCACCCGAATAGGCCGACTGCACCGGCACGCCGCGATAGCCGATCGCGGAGCAGACGTTCACGATCGTGCCCGCACCCGCCGGCCGCATATGCTCAAGAGCCACTCGGGTGCCGTTCACGCAACCCATGTATGTCACGTCGGTGACCCGGCGGAACTCCTCCTCCGTCATGTCCGCGAACTTGGCGAACACACTGACACCTGCGTTGTTCACCCACACGTCAAACGGCCCCATCGCCGCCACCGCCGCGGCCGCGGCACGCCGCAGCGCCGCGCTGTCCGCCACGTCCGCCGGGAACACGCCGACGGTGCCGCCGCGCGCCACCAGGTCCGCCCGCGCATCCTCCAGCGCCGCCTCGCCCCGCGCGATCAGGGCCACCTGCCAACCCTTCTCCACGAACACGCGCGCGGCACTGCGTCCGATGCCGGACGAGCCGCCCGTAATGACGACCAAGCGCGAGGATGATGAAGCCGGCATGAAGGATCCTAAACATAAGCTAGACCGGCAAGTGGGCCTGGCCGGAGCCCTGCCCACCCCACCCAGCCAGCTGTCTTAGGACCAGCCAATCGCCTGCCGGAGGAAACTCAGCCCTAATGTCGAGAACGCCGCGATTTCGGCATTGTCCTTGCCGTAGCCATGACCGCCCGCCGCCGGCTCGTAGAAATGCGCGTCGTAACCTATGGCCTGCAGCTTGGCCGCCATCTTGCGCGCGTGCCCCGGGTGCACCCGGTCATCCCGCCGCGCCGTGGCGAGCAGGATCGGCGGATAGGCCCGGCCCGGCTCGGCGGTATGGTAGGCGGATATCGGGCCGAGGAACGCCCAATCCGCCGGGTCCCCTGGGTCGCCATACTCCGCGACCCAGCTGGCTCCCGCCAGCAGCTGGTTGTAGCGCCGCATGTCGATCAGCGGGATGGTGCAGAACAGCGCGCCGAACCGCTCGGGGTAGCGCACCAGCATGTTGGCGATCAGCAGCCCGCCGTTGGAGCCGCCCTCCGCCGCGATCCGACCCGGCCGGGTCACCCCGCGGCGCACCAGGTCGGCGGCGACGGCGGCGAAATCGTCGTGGCTCAGCCGCTTGCCTTCCCGCCGGCCCGCATCGTGCCAGCGCGTGCCAAATTCCCCGCCGCCGCGGATGTTGGCCAGCACCGTGGTGCCGCCGCGCTCCAGCCACAGCTTGCCGGTGCGCACGGCGTAGCTGGGCAGCGAGGACACCCGGAAGCCGCCATAGCCGGACAGGTGCACCGGCGCCTCCCCCGTCTCCCCCGGTGGGCCCGACTGGACGTAGGGGATGCGCTCGCCGTCGACGGACACCGCCTCGTGCCGGGTCACCACCAGGCCGGTGGCGTCGTAGGCCGGTGGCGTGTGCTTCAGGACAGTGGGCGCTGCCAGGGCGGGTGGGATCAGCAGCAGGGTGGGCGGCGTCAGCGGGTCCTGCACCAGCGCCAGCATCGTGCCGTCCGCCTCATCCGCTTCCAGGTCAAATCCCCAGGCGTTGGCCGTGCCACTCTGCGGCAGTCCCGCCAAGTCGCGGCTGGTCCAAGCACCAGGCTCGAC